>JALREE010000099.1 GCA_023256835.1 Pseudomonadales bacterium
CGAGGTGGTCTGGGCCATGACCACGCGCATGGACCCGGCACGCGACACGGTGCTAATCGAGAACACGCCCATCGACTATCTCGACTTCGCGTCGCCGGTGTCGGGCCTTGGCTCCAAGATGGGCATGGACGCCACCAGCAAATGGCCGGCGGAAACCACCCGCGAATGGGGCACCCCGATCAGCATGAACGACGACGTGAAGAAGCGCGTCGATGCCCTCTGGGACGAGCTCGGCATCACGGGCAAGTGATCACTGCGGCTGCGGGAAAGGCGGCAGCGCGGCACTGACCGCACGCGTCGCCGCCTGCAGCAGGCGCGGATCGCGCTCCTCCTCACGCAGTCCCTGCAGCAGTCTTGCCAGTTCGGCGTAGGCTTCGGCATCGCCGTTCAAACGGACACAGCGTTCCAGATAATCCCGCGCCTTGCCCCATAGAGTCACCCGCAGCGCCAGCCTTGCCGTGGCCAGCAGCAGCACGGCGTCCTCCGGGCGTTGCGCCAGCCAGCGCTCGGCCTGCTGCAATTGCTGCACCGCGCGCGCATCCGTCTGCTTCAGGCTCAACAGACTGTAGCGACGCACCAGCACATCACTCCAGCGCGCGTTCACCGTGGTCTCCAGCAGGTCGACCGCCTCCGCTGGCGCCCCCACTTGCAGGTAGGCGTGAGCACAGGCGCTCACCAGATCGTCGCCCGGAGTCATGCCGCGCGTGTGGCGTTTCCAGAAGCGACGCACGCTGGCTGACGTGGTGCCGGACTCGGCTGCCAGACTCTCAAGTCGGTGGATCACTTCGGCCTGCTCTTCCAGCGAGTCATTGCGCGCATTGAGGGCGCGGCGTGCGGCACGGGCGGCCGACCATTGGCGCCCTGACCGCAGCCAGCGCAAGGGATTGAACCAGGCCAGCAGAAGATAGAGCACGCGCAGGGCAAGCAGCAGCAGGATCGACGCGACAAAGAGTGCGAACAGGCTCGTCTCGAAAGTGACATTGCCCCAGGACAGCAGCAGATAGCCCGGGTCGCGCGCCAGCGCCAGGGTGACCAGCAGGCCCAGCACGATGGCGAGCAGCGCGTAGAGGAAGAAGCGGATCATGCTCAAGGTCCGTCGCTGGCGGCAGCACTGGCGCGCCGCGCATTGACCTGCTGCAGCAGGGCGAGTGAACCGGAGATGTCGGGCTGCGTCGACGCCACCCGCTCCTGCGCCAGCGCCTGCAATTCCTGCTGCAGCGTTCGCCCTGCTCCGGTATCGATGGCGAAGTGGCGCGCCACCCAGTCATGCCCGCGCTCGAGCGCGCTGCGGTAGACCTCGGGCTGCGCCATGAGCAGCGCGAGCTGCGCCTGCGCAAGCAGCAGCTGCAGGTTCTGCTTGAGCGCAGCTTCCTGCGGCGGCGGCAACAGCGCCTCGGGCGGCACATCCCAGCGTTGCCAGACGAAAATGCTGCGCAGTAGTGCCAGCGCCCGGGCGCCGAAGCCGGCGTCTGCGGAAGGTGTCTGCTGCTGTTGTGCGGCGAGGCGATCGGCGTGGTTCTGTACCAGGGCTTCACGCAGCGAAAGCCGCTCCACCAGGGGTGCCAGAGCGCTCAGACGCGCATGCAGGCCACTGATGTCCACATACTCCATGCTGCGCAGTGCGAGCATCTCGCCTGCCAGCGCATCGCGGACACCAAGCACCGAGGCATCGCCCGAGTCGCGCAGCATCTCATCGACGGTGCTCAGGATCAGCAGGGCCGAGTCGCCATCCCCCTGCAGCGCGATTTTTTGATTGGCCAGTCGCAGCAGGTATTCCGCTTCCGTCCACAGCCAGTCCTGCGCCTGCTGCTGCGCGCCGGCATCGCGCGTGCGCGCGGCGCTCTCGGCCTCGGCGGCCAGGGTCGCGAGTCTCTGGTTCAACTCGATGCGCAGGGCGTCCAGTGCCTGGCGGTCGACCAGGCCGGACAGTTGCTCAGCGGAAATGCCAGAGGAGTCAGCCGCAATCTGCTGCTGCAGCGCAGCGTTCTCGGCCAGCAGGGCATCCACCTGGGCGGCTGTCCGCAGCTGCGCGGACACCAGCCAGACCAGGGCCAGCAGCACGGGAACCAGCAGCAGCACAAGAATCAGGAAGCGGCGCAGGCCACTGCTGCGCGAACGCGCGCGGGAATGCGGCGTGGCGTTGCTGCGACTGAGTTCATCCAGGACGCGGGAGGTATCCGCTCGCGCCGCCGCTTCCGCAGCGGTGGGCGTGGAAGAAGGGTTGCCGTCTGTCACCGGGCCTCCAGGGATTCAAGGGGGGTCGCGAAGTTCTGCCGCAGACAGGCGAGCACCGCCTGATCATCGGCCCCGCCAGCATTCAGCACATGAGGGTAGCCCGCGCGGCGCGCAATCTCCTCGACGCGCGCGGAGGGCACGATGAGCGTCAGAGTCTGCTGCAAGCCTAGCAGAGGGCTCGGCGCGCTGTCTTGCGGCACGTCAAGTGCGCCTGCCCGCTGCAACAAGACGTGAAAACTATCGAAGATCTGCTGGCTCGTCAGCACGACACAGTTGATGGCCTGCTCCTGCAGCAACTGCCGCACCTGCTGCGGCGCATGGGGCGGCACCTCGCGAGTGTAGAGCTCGACATAGTCCACGCGAGCGCCGCGCTCGCGCAGGGTTTCCGCCAGCAGCTCGCGGCCGCCTTTCCCCCGGAACAGGGCGATGCGCTTGCCCTGCACCTGCTGCAGAACGGGCAGGGCCAGCAGGTCCTCGCTGGTCACGCCCGTGGTGGCACAGTGCACCGGCCAGGGCAGCTGGCGCAGCACCGCCGCCGTGCCCGGCCCCACGGCGCAGGCCTGCAGGCCGAGGGGCAGTTGCGGCCAGAAATTCTCTATCCATTCCAGGCCGAGTGTTGCGGCATTGGTGCTGATGAAAATGGCGATCTCGTACTGATCCAAGGCCATGACCTGCGTCCTGACGCGCTGAGTGTCCTCGGCCGTTTGCACGGGCACGATGGCCAGCAGGGGCAGTGAGCAGGCTTGCCCGCCCTGCTCGCGAATCACGGCGGCCAGACTGTGCGCCTGATCGGCGGGTCGCGTCAGCAGCACGCGGCAGCGCGCCAGCGCGGAGAGGGGTGAATCCGTGGCGGACGATGCGCCGCTCATGCCTGTGCGTAGAGCGCCGAGAGGATCTTGTCGGCGCCCTGGGCCAGCAGGGCGTCAGCCACGGCCACACCCAGCTGCTCGGCGTTCTGCCGCGGGCCGCGCTGAGCCTCGCGCAGGATGCGTTGACCATTCACGTCGCCCACCAGGGCTCGCAGATGCAGCTCGTCCCCTTCCAGTTCGGCGAAGCAGGCGATGGGCACCTGACAGCCCCCGTGCAGTCGTGTGTTGACGGCACGCTCGGCAATGACCCGGTCGGCCGTGTCGCGATGATGCAGCACCTGCAGCAGGTCGATGATCGCCTGATCCGCCACACGGCACTCGATGCCCACGGCGCCCTGTCCGCCCGCGGGCAGCGAGGCGGTCGTGCTGATGCGTGTTCGGATGCGGTCGGCCAGCCCCAGGCGCACCAGCCCTGCCGTGGCCAGAATGATGGCGTCGTACTCGCCGCGGTCGAGCTTGCCCAGACGCGTGCCGACATTGCCGCGCAGGTCAGCGATCTGCAGATCGGGCCGGTAGCTGCGCAGCTGGCACTGCCGGCGCAGGCTGGAGGTGCCGACGCGCGCCCCCTGGGGCAGCGCATCGATGCTGGCAAAGGTGTTGGAAACAAACGCATCGCTCGGGTCCTCGCGCTCGCAGATGACGCGCAGACCGAGGCCCTCCGGGAATTCCATCGGCACGTCCTTCATGGAGTGCACGGCGATGTCGGCGCGCCCTTCCAGCAGGGCGACTTCCAGCTCCTTCACGAACAGGGCCTTGCCGCCGATCTTCGCCAAGGGCGTGTCGAGGATGACATCGCCGCGCGTGGTCATGCCGATCAGCTCGACTTCCAGGCTCGGGTAATGCGCCAGCAGACGGGCCTTCACATATTCCGCCTGCCACAGGGCCAGGGGACTTTCGCGCGTGGCGATACGGATTCTTGCAACTGCCATGATCGAGGGGGAACTCCAGAACTGTGTAGCGGCCGATTCTACGCCAAGCCCCGCCCGAGACACAGCCCGTGGCGATGTTGTTATAATCGCCGCCCCTGCAGCGGCCGGACGGCCAGAGAGATTCCCATCATGAGCGACAAGACACCCGATGCCATCAAACCCTGGGGCGGCCGCTTCAGCGAAGCGACGGACGCCTTCGTGGAACGCTTCACCGCCTCGGTGACTTTCGACCAGCGCCTCTACCACCACGACATCAACGGCTCCATCGCCCACGCCACCATGCTGGGCAAGGTCGGCATCCTGAGTGCGCAGGAAGTGGACGCCATCGTGGGCGGCCTCGAGGCCATCCGCGAAGACATCGTGGCCGGGCGCTTCCAGTGGTCGGTGCAGCTCGAGGACGTGCACATGAACATCGAATCCGAGCTGACGCGCCGCATCGGCATCGCCGGCAAGAAGCTGCACACCGGGCGTTCGCGCAATGACCAGGTGGCCACCGACATTCGCCTCTACGTGCGCGACGAGATCGATGCCCTGGTGGGCACCCTCGCCCGCCTGCAGTCGGCGTTGCTGGATCTGGCGGAGCGCGAGGCGGAGACGATCATGCCCGGGTTCACTCATCTGCAGACCGCCCAGCCCATCACCTTCGGCCACCACATGATGGCGTGGTACGAGATGCTGGAGCGTGACCACGGCCGCCTGCGCGACTGTCGCTCACGCCTGAATTTCTCGCCCCTGGGCGCCGCCGCGCTGGCCGGCACCAGCTATCCCATCGACCGCGAATACACCGCCAGACTGCTGGGCTTCACCGCCGCCACCCGCAATTCGCTGGACTCGGTGAGTGACCGGGACTTCGCCATCGAGCTGGCCGCCGCCGGCAGCCTGCTGATGACACACCTGTCGCGCTTCTCCGAAGAACTGGTGCTGTGGACCTCCTCGCAGTTCGATTTCGACGACCTGCCCGACCGCTTCTGCACCGGCTCGTCCATCATGCCGCAGAAGAAGAACCCGGACGTGCCAGAGCTGGTGCGGGGCAAGACCGGCCGCGTGAACGGCCATCTGGTGGCGCTGCTGACGCTGATGAAGTCCCAGCCGCTGGCCTACAACAAGGACAATCAGGAAGACAAGGAGCCACTGTTCGACCTGATCGACACGCTGCGCGACTGCCTGAAGGCCTACGCCGACATGGTGCCGGCCATCCGGCCGAAGAAGGAATCGCTCTACAACGCCGCGCTCAAGGGCTACGCCACCGCGACGGATCTGGCCGACTATCTGGTCCGCAAGGGCATCGCCTTCCGTGACGCTCACGAGATCGTCGGCAAATCGGTGGCCTATGGCATCGCGCAGAAGAAGGACCTGAGTGCGCTGAGCCTGCAGGAGCTGCAGCAGTTCTGCAGCGCGATCGAGCAGGATGTGTTCGCGGTGCTGACGCTGGAAGGCTCGGTGCGTGCGCGCAACCACGTGGGCGGCACGGCGCCGGACCAGGTGCGGGCAGCGGTGGCCCGGCGCCGCGAGGAACTCCAGGCCCGCTCTGCCACGTGACCGGCAGGAGCCTGCTTGCAGGCGAACTGTCGCTGGCACTGAATGAGGCCACGCGGCGCCGTCAGTGTCATCAGCGGCGTAAGAGACCCGCACCGAGTGAGCAATGAGACCGCGGCTCATTGCGATGCGAGGGCACCCGGGAGGGGTGCGGGTCAGCCGCAGAGGGCGCTGACGGCGCCGCGGGGCCGGGTCGAAACAGGACACCTGTTCGCCTGCAAACAGGCTCCTACTTTGGTGCTACTGGGCCTGGGAGGCCTGCAGCTCGATCTCGTAGGTCAGGGTTTCGGTGTCGCGCTGCGTGGTGACGGTCACCACATCGCCGGCCCGACGATTCTCCAGCGCATTCAGCAGATCGTCCTCGTTGACGATCTCCTCGTCATCGATCGCCGTGATCACATCGCCCAGCGCGATCCCCCGATTCGTCTCGCGCAGCCCGCGCATGCCCACCCGCTCCGGGCTGCCCCCCTCGATCACATCCATCACGATCACCCCGCGAATGCCCGCCTGGTTGCGGTAATACTCGGCGTACTGCGGCGGCAGCAGGGAGATGCCCAGAGTGGGCGTCTGCACCCGGCCGTAGGTGATCAGCTCGGGCACGATCTTGGCCACGGTCTTGGACGGGATCGCGAAGCCGATGCCGGAACTGGCACCGCTCGGGCTGTAGATGGCGGTGTTGACGCCCACCAGCTGGCCCAGGGAATTGAGCAGCGGGCCGCCGGAGTTGCCCGGATTGATGGCGGCATCGGTCTGGATCACGTCGCGGATCTTGCGGCGGCTGACCGAATCGATCTCGCGGCCCAGCGCACTCACCACGCCCACCGTCAGCGTGGTGTCCAGGCCGAAGGGGTTGCCAATGGCGATCACCTTGCGGCCGACTTCCAGCAGAGAGGAGTCGCCCACCTGCAGCGGCTGCAGTTTTTCCGCCGGCGCCTCGATGCGCAGCACGGCGAGATCTTTGTCCGGCTCCGCCCCCACGACCTCAGCGTCCCAGGCGCTGCCATCCTGCAAGGTCACGGTGAGCCTTGAAGCCTGCTGGATCACGTGGAAGTTGGTGACCACATAGCCTTCCCGGCTCCAGATGAAACCGGAGCCACTGCCCTGGGGAATCTCCTGCGGGTTCAGGGAATAGAACGAGCGCCGCACCAGGCGCGAATTGGTGATGTAGACCACCGAGGGGCTGGCCTGCTTGAAGACCTCGATGTTGTTCTCTTCATCGTTGGTCTTGAAATTCGCATAGTCCGGTTGTGCCAGCGCAGTGCCGGCCACCAGGCTGGCGCCGATCCAGGCGAGCAGGAGAAACAGCGGTCGAGAGACATTCATGGTGAGCACACTCCGGTGACGATGACGGGCAGGCCTATAGTGGGAGCACATGGCGCCGGCTTCAAGGCTGGCTGAGTTTTTCCGTGACCACCCGCCGGCCGCCCTCCTATACTGCGCGCCATGCAAGCCGAAGCCCTCGCCCATGTCTTCAAAGCCCTGTCGGAGCCCGTCCGCGTGCAGCTCATGGCGCTGCTGCTGGAGCGCGGCGAGCTGTGTGTCTGCGACTTGGTGGACACGCTGGCGCTGCCGCAGAGCCTGGTGTCGCGTCATCTCGCCTGCCTGCGTCGCCAGGCCTTGGTCACCGCGACGCGACGCGGGGTGTGGATGCACTATCAGATCGCACCCGAAGCACGCGAGCAACTTGCTCCGGTGCTGCAGATGCTTACCCTCCTCCCGGTGCCTGCACCGGACAGCGCCAGCCGCTGCTGCTGATATATTTGTTTATCCACATATAGAGCCTCGCTATACTCCGCGCCACTACCACCTGCCTGGAGCTGACACATGAGCCTGAAGATCGCCTTCAACGGTTTCGGTCGCATGGGCCGACTCGCCCTGCGCGCAGCCTGGGACTGGCCCGAGCTCGAGATCGTCCACATCAACGAGATTGCCGGCAGTCCGGTGGAAGCCGCCCATCTGCTGCAATTCGATTCCCAGCACGGCCGCTGGCAGCGTGACATCCGGGCCGAGGAGCACGCGCTGGTCATCGAGGGGCGGCGGATCGGCTGGTCGCACAACGCGGCACTGGCGGACACGGACTGGGCCGGCAGCGGGGCCGACGTGGTCGTTGAGTGCACCGGCAAGTTCAAGTCGCAGCAGGCGCTGGCGCCGCTGCTCGCGCAAGGCATCGCGCGCGTGGTGGTCTCGGCCCCGGTGAAGGACGGCACACTGAACATCGTCATGGGCGTCAACGATCACCTGTACGACCCGGCGCAGCATCGCATCGTCACCGCAGCCTCCTGCACCACCAACTGCCTCGCCCCCATCGTCGACGTGATTCATCGCGGCATTGGCATCCGCCATGGCAGCATCACCACGGTGCACGACATCACCAACACCCAGAGCGTGCTCGACGAGTACCACAAGGACCCGCGCCGCGCCCGCGCCTGCGGCCTGTCGCTGATCCCCACCAGCACCGGCTCGGCCACCGCCATCGCCGAGATCTTCCCCGAGTTGCGCGGCCGCCTGAACGGCATTGCCGTGCGCGTGCCCATCACCAATGCCTCGCTGACCGACTGCGTGTTCGAGGTGGAGAGGCCGGTGACGGTGGACGAGGTCAATGCTCTGCTGCGCGAGGCCGCCGAGGGACGCTTGCGGGGTATCCTGGGCTACGAGGAACGCCAGCTGGTCTCGGTGGACTATGTGAACGACCCGCGCTCCGGCATCGTGGATGCCCTTTCGACCATGGTCATCAACGGCACACAGGTGAAAATCCTGGCGTGGTATGACAACGAGATCGGCTATGTGCACCGCATGATGGAACTCGCCTGCAAGGTCGGCCGGAGCTGAACACCATGGGTGGCCTGCTGCAGCACAAGCCTCTGGCCCAGTACCTGGTGATCACCGCCAGCTACTGGGCCTTCACGCTGACCGACGGGGCACTGCGCATGCTGGTGGTGCTGTTCTTCCACGGGCTGGGCTTCAGCGCGCTGGAAGTCGCCTCGCTGTTCCTGCTGTATGAGTTCTTCGGCATCGTCACCAATCTCGGCGGCGGCTGGCTGGCCAGTCGCCTCGGGCTGAATGTCACCCTGCACCTGGGGCTGGCGCTGCAGATCATCGCCCTGCTCATGCTGCTGGTCGACCCAGACCTGCTGACCGTGATCTGGGTGATGGTGGCGCAGGCCCTGTCGGGCATCGCCAAGGACCTGAACAAGATGAGCGCCAAGAGCAGCATCCGCAATCTGGTGCAGGACGATGCCCAGGGCACGCTCTATCGCTGGGTGGCCAGGCTGACCGGCTCCAAGAATGCGCTCAAGGGCGTCGGCTTCTTCCTGGGAGGCTTCCTGCTGGCGCGCTACGAGTTCCAGGGCGCCCTGCTGATCATGGCCGTGCTGCTGGGCGGCGTGCTGGCCCTGAGCATGCTGCTGCTGGACCGCCAGACCGGGATCGCCAGCTACAAGCCGAAGGTCCGCGATCTGCTGTCCAGGAGCCCCGCGATCAACCGCCTCTCGGCCGCACGCTTGTTCCTGTTCGCCGCGCGGGATGTCTGGTTCGTGGTGGCGCTGCCGGTGTACCTGCAGAGTCAGCTCGGCTGGACCTCGGTGCAGGTCGGCACGCTGCTGGCCCTGTGGGTGATGGGCTACGGGGCGGTGCAGGCGCTGGCCCCTGGCATGACGGGCGCTGCTGACTCAGACGGCGCCGCATCCGGCGCAGACAGAGCGCCAACGGGGCGCACGGTGTTCGTGTGGGCGGCGCTGCTGTGTCTGCTGCCCGCGCTGATCGGCGCCGCGCTGCTGGCGCAGTGGCAGGAGGAAATCGTGCTGGTGGCGGGGCTGCTGGCGTTCGGCGCGGTGTTCGCCGTCAACTCCGCCGTGCACTCCTATCTCGTCGTGTCCTGGGCGCGGGCGGATGGCGTGTCGCTGGACGTGGGCTTCTACTACATGGCCAATGCGGCCGGCCGGCTGCTCGGCACGCTGCTCTCCGGCCTGGTCTATCAGCTGTGGGGACTGGCACCCTGCCTGTTCGTGTCCACGGCGCTGATTGCCGCGTCGGCCTTCTTGGCATGGCGGCTACCGCAGGACGCACAGCGCTGAGTTGCGTTCACTCGCACTGAGCAAGCGCCACGGCCAGCGCCTTATGCAGGGCCGTGGTGTCGCACAGCCGCACCGGCGTGTCACCCGACTGCACCAGACGGCGGTCGTCCTGGTCCGGCAGCAATACCTCAATGCCATGCCGCTTCGTTAGTCGCCCCTTGCAAAAGTCTTGCCCCATGTCGCGGCGCGGCGACTTCTACTTGGCCGTAAGCAGGCCGTTCAGGCTTCCATGCCATTAACCTCCCTTGGTGTTCCCCAAATCGTTCTCGCCCAGTGCTGTGAGCAGCCAGCTCAACGCGCTGAACATGGATGATGACACCACTTCAGGGAAATATTTTGCAGATTTCTCTTTATATCCAAAGTGCAGGAAAGGCCTTTTTGGGGAGCATATTTCTAAATAGACTTCCAAGATTTGGCTATTTTTAAATCAAAAATTCCCAAAAATACCAACGCATATAGTGGCCAAAAGATTCAAATATTTGTTTATTTATTAGCCACCTTAATAAAAAAATTATTATAAATACCAATTGGTTATTTATTATTCTGATAAATTTTTACCCATGGAATTAAAAGGGATAATTCGTGGAAAAGGAAATTCTTCATTCATTCTCCTCTGCTTTACTTGCCGCTCCAAGCACGTTCAAAGCAGCGAGAGAATGTTATGTCAAGTCAAAACTCACTGGACTTTCAGATCACCAAACTCATCGTCTCCATGTTCAACGCTGCGCCCGGCGCTGATGTGTTGGCGGAATTGCGCAATGTCGTGACAGCAGGCGAAAGCTTGCAAAATCTCGCACGGAATCTAGTACATACCAAGGTTTTCAAATCCATTTACCCCGATAGCCTGAATTTTGAGGAGTTCTCCGCTCGCTTCGCGCGTAAGGTTCTCGGCACTGAAGTTGGTGACGACCAGATTGAGTTTGCGGCAGCGGAGCTCACAGCCATGCAAATGGCCGGCCTCGAGCGTCACCAGGTCATCCTGCTCGCTGTCGAAGCACTATTGGGTGTGGATTTGGAAAACCCGCAGTGGGGCAGTGCGCGCCAGGCGTTTGAAAACAAATTGATGGTCGCGGGATACTTTTCGATAGAAAAGGCCAGAACTGCTCAAACGCTCGAGGAGCTTCAAAGCGTCCTCGCTCCGGTAACAAGCAGTGAACGGTCTATGGAAACCGTGATAGAGCAAATCGACAGATCATCTCTATTGCGCTTGACCGTTTCTCCGATTTTACAAACAGATACAGGGCTCAACAGCACCGAAATTGCAGGAGGAATTACCCGCGACAATACCTTAGGTGTTTCAGGCACTGTATCGGAGCCAGGCGCTGTCTCAGCTATTGAAATTCTGACCGGCAACACCTTCTTGGGCAAGGCAACAATCACGCCGAACGGTGCATGGTCGTTCATAACTCCTCTGCTCACAGACGGCTCACACAGCCTCAACGTCAGGGTAACTGACTTGCTGGGCATAGTATCCATTAGCGATAACATTAACTTGAGGGTGGACGCCACAGGCCCTGTATTCGGCTCTGCAGAGAGTATCAGCGTGCCTGAGGGCAGCACAGAACTGTACATCGCATCGGCCGTTGATCAAGGTTTCGGAGGCGCCGTGAACTGGGCGCTATCGGGAGAACACGCTTCCTTACTGCAAGTGGGAAACGACGGCCGCGTCAGCCTGCGAAGCGGCGTTACAGATCTGGAATCCAGCACACCAATTTACCGTTTTACGGTGGAAGCAACCGATACCGCCGGTAACACTAGCCGTCAGTCAGTATTGGTAAACTTGAGCAACGTCAATGACCTGCCCACGGCCAGCGCCGGCAGCCGCAGCACGGACGAGAACAGCGTACTCAACGGCAGCGTCTCGGCCACCGATGTCGACGGCATCGTCGCCAGCTATGCGATCGTCCCCGGCTCCGCCCCGACCAAGGGCTCGCTGGTCTTCAACACCGATGGTTCCTACACCTTCAACCCCGGCACCGCATTTGACGATATGGCTTCCGGCGCGTCTCGTGAAGTGAGTTTCAGCTTCACGGCGACCGACGACAACGGCGCCACAAGCGCCCCAGCGACGGTCAGGATCACTGTCACCGGCACCAACGACGCGCCCAAGGCCGGCACCAGCAGTGCCGGAACGGGAGAGAATGCCGTACTCACTGGCTACGTCCTAGCTACCGATGTCGACGGCGCCATTGTCAGCTACGCGCTGGTCCTAGGCTCCGATCCCTCCTTGGGCACGGTGGTCCTAAACACCAACGGCACCTACAGCTTCAATCCCGGTAGCGCCTTCGACGATCTGGCCGATGGCGCGACGCGGCAGGTGAGTTTCCAATTCACCGCTACCGACAACCTCGGCCTGGTAAGCGCCCCTGGTTCAGTCACCATCACCGTCACCGGCACCAACGACACGCCCACGGCCAGCGCCAGCAGCCGCAGCACGGACGAGAACAGCGTGCTCAACGGCAGCGTCTCGGCCACCGATGTCGACGGCACCGTCGCCAGCTATGCGCTCGTCGCCGGCTCCGCCCCGACCAAGGGCTCGCTGGTCTTCAACACCAATGGCACCTATTCCTTCAACCCCGGCACCGCGTTTGACGACCTGGCAGCCGGCGCGTCTCGTGACGTGAGTTTCAGCTTCACGACGACCGACAACAACGGCGCCACCAGCGCCCCGGCCACGGTCAGGATCACTGTCTCCGGCACCAACGACGCGCCTCGAGTCGCCGACGAAGGCAGCGTGGATTCGCCCGCACGGAGCCTGGCAGAAGGCGATGGGACTGTCGCCTCTGCCGTGATCGATGCGCTTGCCAATGACAGCGATGTGGATGGCGGCACGCTCACCATCTCTCGCGCGACTTCTGTGCACGGCTCGGTCTCCATCACCGACAACAAGCTCGTCTTTACTCCACTGGCCAACTTCAGCGGCAACACCACCATCACTTACGTCGTCAGTGACGGCCAGGGCCAGGAGACACCGGGCACGGTGCACGTGCAAGTCTCCTCTGACGGCCAGGATCAGGTCGTGGTGGTGGTTGATGAAGCAACGCTGAGCGTTGACGACGGTGCGCCCATCCGCGTGGAACTGCGTGCTGAAGAGTTCTATGGCAGCCCCGTGCGTTGGGTCTTGTCTGCGGAGGCCGCCGCCCTGGGCTTCAGCATGGACGGAAATGTCCTCTCGCTGGCCGCGGCACCGGACACGCAAGGCCAGACCCAGCGAGACCTGGTCTTCAACGTCACCGCTCAAGGCGACGACGATCAAGAGGTGGTGAAGCCGATCACCATCGTGGTCAAGGACGTCTTCAACCCGACGTTTGCTGACCTGAAAGTGGCCGGTGACAACGTCATCAACGTCACCGAAAGCGGACAGGAGTCCGTGCGGCTTACCGGCCGGGTGGTCGGCACCCTGGGCAGTGATTTCAAAGAAGGCGACACCGTCACAGCCCGGCTGGATGGCGCTGCCATCGGCACCCACACGGTTGATGGCCAGGGCCGGTTCACCATCCCTGTGACCGCGGCAAGCCTGCGCGATGCGGCCAACAAGGTCATCACGTTCTCGCTGGCCTCCACAGGCACGAGCATCCCCTCAGGCGGTGCCAATCCCACGGGAACAGTCGACTACGCGGTTGACCTGGCGGCCCCGTCTCTGACGCTGGCCAGCACGCTGGGCACCGACACCGGCTTGAGCCCCACCATCACCGAAGGCGGCCTGACGCGCGACAACACCGTGGTGCTATCGGGCACCATGACCGATGCTGGCTCTGGCGTGGCCAAGGTGCAGGTGTACGACGCCGACAGCTTGCTGGGCGATGCCACCCTGAACACCAGCGACGGCACCTGGGCCTTTAACACCGGCGCGCTGACCGATGGCGTGCACCGCCTGTCCGCTGCAGTGGAAGACCTGGCCGGCAACCGCAGCGCAGCCAGCCTGCCGGTCAGCTTCACCGTGGATGCCACCGGCCCTGCCATCAGCACCCCTGCCACCGCGCATGTGCTGGAAACCGCCAGTGTGCTGCTGGCGCCAGCCGCCACGGATGCCCGTGACTTCACCTGGTCGCTGGTGGCCAAAGAGGGGGAGGACTCCAGCAAGCTGACCCTGACCAAGGATGCAAGCGGTAAGACTGAGGTTCGACTGAAGGATGCCTCCTCCACGCTCGACTACGACGCGGGCCAGCGAAGCTACCAATTCACTCTGCGCGCCACCGACACTGCCGGCAACGAAACAGACGAAACCTTCACCGTCCACGTGCTTGACGCGCCTGAAGTGACGTTGAGCGAGTTGAAGTTCGGCACTGACGACACGGTGAACATCGCCGAGAGCGAGCAAGACGCCGTCACGGTCACGGGAAACATCGGCATCGGTGGGTTCTCTGGGTCCTATCAGCTGGTCGAACTCATGATCGGCCCTGCCAACGACTGGCCGCCGTCAACACCCGCGACGCTCAACGCCGACGGTAGCTTCACTGTGGAGCTTGACGGCGATCAACTTGCCAGGGAACCCAACCAGACGCTGCAGTGGGAAGTAAGGCTCACCTTCACCGATTCACAGGGCATCGAGCACAAGAACGTGCTGTTCGACGGCGATAGCACCTACCAGCGCGATCTCCAGGCGCCAGAGGTTTCGCTGAGCAACCTGTCCGTCACGGACGACAACGCCATCAACGCCGTCGAGCTGGCCGCCGCCCAAGCCGGTGGAACGGTCCTGGTCACAGGCACCGTGGGGGGCACCGAATTCAAGGTAGGCGACAGAGTGACCGTCACGGTGGCCGAGACGGAGTTTTCTGGCTCCGTGACGAGCTCAACCGGCCGGTTTGAAGTTCTCGTGGACGGCTCGGCGATCTACGCAGCCCGGACGGACCCCGCCTTCAGCGCCCGCTTCACCGTCAGCGATGCCGCCGGCAACACCACCACCGCCACCCTGCCCGCCACCTTCGTGGTGGATGTCGATGGCCCGCTCTTCGATGAAGATTATTCCGCGCTGCGGGTGGACGAAGGCAATACCAACCTGCTGTTCACCGCAGTGGCCACCGACACCGGCGTCGGCGGCATCGTCAGATACGAGCTGCTGGGTACTGATGCCGGGTTCTTGAACGTTGGCAGCGACGGCCGCATCACGCTCAGGGACGCAGGCGATACGCTGAACTACGCAGCCAAGCCCAGCTACAGCTTCACTCTGCGCGCCATTGACAGCCTGGGCAACCACACCGACCAGGACGTCACCGTCACCGTGGTGAACGTGCCTGAGTTCAGCTTCGACCCGGAGTCGGCCCCACGCCTGGCCGGGGACGACATCATCAACCTGGCCGAGAGCACACCGCAGACCCTTGGCCAGGCCGCCATCGTCAGCGTCGTCGGCAAGCTCAGCGGTGAACTTGCGGGGGCCAAAGTCTTTGCGGTCGGCGCGGGCATCGACCGAACC
>JALREE010000050.1 GCA_023256835.1 Pseudomonadales bacterium
TTGGTGATCAGGCGATAGCCGCAGCTGTGCGTGGACTGCTTGGCCACCGACGTGTCGATGCCGAGGTCCTCGTTCAGGTAGTGAATCCCGTCCAGCCGCACCACCGTGCTCACCTTCTCCAGAAACAGCCGCAGCAGCAGGTTCAGATCCAGCGTGGTCTGCAGCACTTCACCCAGCTGCATCCGCAAGTCCAGTTTGTCGCCGCTGAGCGCGTCGGTCTGGATGATGGCTCTGGTCTTGTCGGCATTGGCCTCGGTATGCAGATTCGCACTGACGGAGACGACCATGATTTACCCCTTGATGGCTTGTTCTGGAATGTGGTTGCTCAGAGTCCGATGGCCTTGTTGCCGCCGGCACTCTTGATCAGGTAGAGCGCCTTGTCGGCGCGGTTGAACATGCTTTCCGCCGTGTCCTGCCCACTGAAGGAGGTCACGCCGATGCTGACGGTGGTACTCACCAGTTCTTCCCCCACGCTGATCTCCAGCCCTTCGATGGCTTTGCGCAGGCGCTCGGCTATGACCAGCGCCCCGTCGGCGTTGGTGCGGTTGAGCAGGACGACCAGTTCGTCGCCGCCATAGCGGAAGGTCAGGTCGGTATTGCGATTGATGCGCATGATGGTGCTGACGATCTGGCGCAGCACGGCGTCGCCGGCGCTGTGCCCGAGGGTGTCATTGATCTGCTTGAACTTGTCGATGTCGACGACCAGTACGGACATGGGTTGCTTGAAGCGGCGTGCCAGATTGAGCTCGCGCTCCAGCGCATGTTCCATCGCGATGCGATTGCCGGCGCCAGTGAGTGGGTCGGTCAGGGAGGCCATCAGGGCGTCGCGATAGGTCAGGGCATTGCGCAGCGGGCAGATCAGCGCGCTCAGCATCACCTCGATGGCTTGCAGGTTCTGGTCGGAGAAGCGGGTGTTGCGGTAGAACACGATCTCACCCAGATGATCATTCGCCGTGATCAGGCGGTAGCCGCAGCTGCGGGAAGCCTTGCGGCCCGACACGATCTGCAGCTGCTGGGTTTCGTTGATGTACTGCAGCCCGTCGAGTTCCACGCTGGGCTTGAGTTCTGCCAGGAACAACTGCAGCAGTTGCTCGATGTCGAGTGTGGTCTGCAGGCTCGCCGCCATGCGGTAACGCCGTTCGCTGTAGTTCTCGCGGGCGACTTCGGTGGGCGTGACCACTGGCTTGGTCAGGCTGAGCCTGGCGCTGTTGAAGTCGATCGTGTTCGAGGTATGCAGTGGCGTTGCCATTGTGAGTGCTCCTGAGTCCATGCGTCTGCACAAGCGGCAGACAATTGCAGCGTGCATCCTGATTGATGCCTGCCCGGCTCCTGAAGCGAGTATCGTGCCAATCTTTGGTGTGACGATATTTCGTCTTTTTATTCAGTGAGTTGCGAAAATAGTGCGGGGGTTCTTGCGGCTTTGGCGGTAATTGCGAGCTTGCCGCTCCCCTGGCGGGAGCGGCAATTTTTGTCGGCTTGCCGGCACTCCTTGTTGAAGCGCCGTCATATTTCTGGCGCGAACGGGCTCATTGCGCGTGCGTTTTCCGACGCTGCACCCGAGACTTCAGGCGTGCAGAGCCTCACCGGTGACGCCCTTGCTGTCCGGCCCCATGAGGAACAGGTACAGGCCCATGCGCTCCTGCGGGGTGACGAGTGTGTTCGGGTCTTCGGCAGGATAGGCTTCCTTGCGCATATTGGTGCGAGTGGCTCCCGGGTCGATGCTGTTGACGCGAATGGCGCTGGTCTGCCGCAATTCATCGGCCAGGACCTGCATGAGGCCCTCGACGGCGAACTTGCTCACCGAGTAGCCGCCCCAGTAGGCCCGTCCCTTGCGGCCGACACTGGAGGAGGTGAACACGATGCTTGCATCGGCGGAAGCCTGCAGCGCCGGCAGCAGCGACTTGCACAGCAGGAAGGCGGCATTCACGTTGACCTGCATGACCTTCATCCACGACTCGGCGGCATAGAACTGCAGCGGCGTGCGGGGTCCCAGCACGGCGGCGCTGTGCAGCAGGCCGTCAAGGCGCCCGAACTGCTCCAGGATCGTGTCGCCCAGCACCTTGTATTCCTCTTCCGTGGCTGTCTGCAGATTCATCGGGTGGATGACGGGCTCGGGCAGGCCCTGGCCGACGATCTCGTCATACAAGGCCTCCAGCTTGGACTGGGTTCTGCCCAGCAGGATGACGGTGGCCCCGTGCGCGGCACAGGCGAGCGCAGCCGCCTTGCCAAGTCCGTCGCCAGCCCCGGTGACGAGGATGATGCGATCTGCCAGCAGGTCTGGCCGAGGTGTGTAGTGTTCCATAGTGGTTTCCAGTTTCAGGGTCGAAGAATGGGACAAGGGTTCAGGCCGGCTGCAGGGTCTGCAGCCAGTGGGTCAGGGCTTGCGCCTCGTCGATGATCAGATCGGCACCCCAGTGCTGGGCCGGGTCATCGGCTGCCAGATAGCCATAGGCGGCCGCGATCGTGTACATGCCTGCCGCGCGCCCGGCGTTGATGTCGCGCTCGTGGTCGCCGACATAGATTCCGGCCGCAGGCCGACGGCCCAGGCGCTGGCAGGCCAGCAGCAAGGGTTCGGGATCAGGCTTGCTGCGGGTGACATGATCCGGACAGATCAACACCGAACAGCGTGCGTGCAGTGCCATGGCCTCCAGCAGCGGGGCGCTGAAGCGCACGGCCTTGTTGGTGACAACACCCCAGGGGATCTGCTGGGCTTCCAGGTAAAGCAAGAGCTCGTCCATGCCAGGGTAGAGCGCGGAGCGAGAGGCGCTGATCTGCTGGCCATAGAGTGTCAGCAAGCGCTCCAGCAGGGGCTCGAAACCGGATTCATCCGGCCGCGTGCCGAAGGCCATCTCGACCAGGGCGCGGGCGCCATTGGACACCGTCCGCCGCACGCGGGACTCGGGAATCGGTGCCGTGCCCATCTCCTGCGTCATGGTCTGCAGAACGGCACAGAAGTCCGGTGCCGTATCGAGCAAGGTGCCGTCGAGGTCGAACAGCACGCAGCCGTCGGGCAAGCCGCGCCGGGGCAGCGATGGACGATTCACGGGGTCTGCGCTCCGTCAGCCGGGCGAGTGCAATGCACCAGGTAGTTCACGTCGACGTCGCGTCCAAGCCAGTAGCGCCTTGTCAGCGGGTTGTAGCTCATGCCGATCAGTTCGCCGGTATCCAGGCCGGCCTCGCGTGTCCAGCCCGCGAGTTCCGAGGGTTTGATGAAACGGCCGTAATCGTGAGTCCCCTTGGGCAGCAGCTTGAGGGTGTACTCGGCACCCAGGATGGCGAACACGTAGGACTTGGGGTTGCGGTTGATGGTGGAAAAGAACAGGTGTCCGCCCGGCTTGACGAGACTGGCGCAGGCCTGGACCACGGCCCGCGGGTCCGGCACGTGTTCCAGCATCTCCAGACAGGTGACGATGTCAAAACTGCCAGGCTCGCACGAGGCCAGGGCTTCGGCCGAGATCTGCTCGTAACGAATCTGCAGACCGCTTTCCAGCTGGTGCAGGCGCGCGACAGCCAGGGAAGCATTGGCCATGTCAATGCCTGTCACCTCGGCGCCCTGTCTGGCGAGGGCCTCGCTGAGAATTCCCCCACCGCAGCCTATGTCGACGATGCGCTTGCCTGCCAGATTCGTCTTGCCGGCGATGAAGCCCACGCGCAGTGGATTGATCTCGTGCAGAGGACGAAACTCGCTGTTCGGATCCCACCAGCGTGAGGCCAGTTTCTCGAACTTGCGAATTTCAGCGTCGTCACAATTGACGGTCGCGGCGGAAGATTCATTCATGTTCATTCTGCGGCTCCTGGTGCCGGGTATGCGGGTGTATGCGTGACTGCCAGAGCGCCACGGCCTCCATCAACGCGACGCGATCGAGCGTGCACAGTTCGCCATTCTCCACCAGCTGCCTGCCGGCCACCCACACATGACTGACCTGCCGGCTGTTGGTGCTGTAGACGAGTTGTGAGACCGGATTGTAAAGCGGCTGCGTGTTGCAGGCGTCGAGACGCACCGCGATGAGATCGGCACTCTTGCCGACCTCCAGCGAGCCGATCTCGTTGTCCAGGCCCAGCGCCCGCGCTCCGTTGAGCGTTGCCATCTGCAGCGCCTGCGCCGCCGGCACGGCCGCTGCATTGCCGGCCACAGCCTTGGCCAGCAGGGCAGCGGTGCGCATCTCGCTGAACATGTCCAGATCGTTGTTGCTGGCAGCGCCATCGGTGCCCAGCGCCACATTCACGCCAGCATCCAGCAGCTTGGCGACCTCGCAGAAGCCGCTGGCGAGCTTGAGATTGGATTCCGGGCAATGCACCACTGTCGCCGCGCTGGCGCCAAGCAAGGCACGCTCCTCGTCGTTGAGCTGTGTGGCGTGTACGCAGAGCAGCCGCGGCGAGATCAGGCCGAGTTCGCTCAGTCGCTGCAGCGGACGCTTGCCGGAGGCGGCCAGCGCGTCCTGGATTTCCTGTGCAGTTTCATGGACATGCATGTGGATTGGGATGTCCAGTTCCTCGGCGAAGGTGGCAATCTTGCGCAGCGGCGCATCCGACACCGTGTAGGGCGCGTGCGCACCGAAGGCAATGCTGATCAGGGGATGGCCACGGTATTCGTCATGCAGCGCAGTGGCCTTGCTGATGTACTCATCCGCGTGACTGGCCCAGGCAGTCGGGAAATCGATGACCGGGCAGGCCAGCTGGGCTCGCATGCCGATCTCGACGGCGGCACGAGCGGCGGCATCGGGAAAGAAATACATGTCGGCGAAGCAGGTGGTGCCGCACAGCAGCATCTCGGCGATGGCCAGGCGGCTGCCCTGATAGACGAAATCCTCGTTCACCCAGCGGCCTTCCAGAGGCCAGATGTAGTCCTGCAGCCATTGGTGCAGGGACAGATCATCGGCCGCGCCGCGCAGCAGACTCATGGCCGCATGCCCGTGCGCGTTGACGAGGCCGGGCAGGAGGACATGGTCGGGCAGAGCGAGTTCCTGCGTGCCCAGGTAACGCTGTCGCCCCAGGCTGCTCGGCAGGATGTCGACGATGCGTCCGGCGGCGATGGCGATGCAGTGGTCTTCCCGGATGGCGTGCGCGCTGTCGCAGGTGACGATCCACGGGGCGTGAATCAGCAGGTCGATTCGCTGTTGCATGGTGTCCTGTCTCGTTATCCCGCCTGGGGCGCTGATCAAATGGGCGGCGATTATAGCCAATGAGGCTCGAAATAGCGCCCCTGCAAGGGCGATTTGCCTGCCTCTCACCCTGCATGCCACCGCCCTCCTGGAGCAATCCAGGCTCGTCTGCGCCGACTTTTGGGTGTCGGCTGGCGTCAACTATGTGCTACCATCAGGCACTTTTGCGGGACCCTGAAACAGGGGCCGGCCCGGTCGTTGAACAGTCTGGTTTTTTCCAGCTTCGCCAAAGGCTTGTGAGCAGCATTGAGGGATAAGTTCGTTATGTCAGAAACATCAAGACAGGTGTCGCCGGTTTCTCTCGAAAGCGAGATGAGAGAGTCCTATCTGGCCTATGCCATGAGCGTGATCGTCGGCCGTGCGCTGCCCGATGTGCGCGATGGCCTGAAGCCGGTACACCGCCGCGTGCTTTACGCCATGAACGTGCTCTCGAACGACTGGAACAAGCCCTACAAGAAGTCGGCCCGCGTGGTCGGCGATGTGATCGGTAAGTACCACCCTCACGGCGATTCGGCGGTGTACGACACCATCGTGCGCATGGCCCAGGACTTCTCGCTGCGCTACACGCTGGTGGATGGCCAGGGCAACTTCGGATCGGTGGACGGCGACATGGCGGCTGCCATGCGCTACACCGAGATCCGCATGGCGAAGATCGCCCACGATCTGATGGCTGACTTGGACAAGGAAACCGTCGACTTCTCCGACAACTACGACGGCACCGAACTGATCCCGGATGTCTTTCCCACGCAGATTCCCAATCTGCTGATCAATGGCTCCTCCGGCATCGCTGTCGGCATGGCCACCAACATTCCGCCGCACAATCTGCGGGAAGTGGTGGATGCCTGTGTGGCTCTTCTGGACAACGAAGACATCTCCATCGACGAACTGATGGAGCACATCAAGGGCCCGGATTTCCCCACGGCTGGCATCATCAACGGCCGTGCCGGGATCGTCGAGGCCTATCGCACAGGGCGTGGCCGCATCTATCTGCGGGCTCGCGCGGAAGTCATCGAGGATGAAAAGACGGGTCGTCAGACCATCATCGTCACGGAAATTCCCTATCAGCTGAACAAGGCGCGCCTGATCGAGCGCATTGCCGAGCTGGTGAAGGAAAAGAAGATCGAAGGCATCTCCGAGCTGCGCGACGAGTCCGACAAGGATGGCATGCGCATCGTGATCGAACTGCGCCGCGGGGAAGTGGGCGAGGTCGTGCTCAACAATCTCTACGCCCAGACCCAGATGCAGTCGGTGTTCGGCATCAATATGGTGGCACTGGTTGACGGTCAGCCCCGTCTTCTCAATCTCAAGCAGATCATTGAATCCTTCATTCGCCATCGCCGCGAAGTGGTCACCCGCCGCACGGTGTTCCTGCTGCGCAAGGCACGTGAGAAGGGCCATATCCTGGAAGGTCTTGCCGTGGCGCTGGCGGATATCGATGCCGTGATCGCGCTGATCAAGGAATCCCCGACCACTGCCGAGGCCAAGGAAAAACTGATGGCAAGAGCCTGGCGTGCCGCGAGCGTGCTGCAGTTGCTGGGCGACGCCGGTGCCGATGCCTGTCGCCCGGAAGATCTGCCTGCGGCATTCGGCATGCGGGACCAGGACTATTTCCTCTCCCCGGCCCAGGCCCAGGCTATCCTGGATCTGCGTCTGAATCGTCTGACAGGGCTGGAGCAGGAAAAGCTCATCAACGACTATCAGGAATTGCTGCGCCAGATCAGCGATTACCTTGACATTCTGGGCAGCGAAACGCGCCTGTTCGCCGTCGTGCGCGAGGAGCTTGCGCAGGTGCGCGAGAACTACGGCGACGAGCGCAAGACCGAGATCACTACCTCGCAGCTCGATCTCTCCATGGAGGATCTGATCACCGAGGAAGATCGCGTGGTCACCATTTCCCATGGCGGCTATGCCAAGTCCCAGCCCCTGACGGATTACCAGGCCCAGCGTCGTGGCGGCATGGGCAAGGCCGCTGCCAGCGTGAAGGACGAAGACATGGTGGAACATCTTCTCGTGGCCAGCAGCCACGACACGCTGCTGTGCTTCACCAGCACCGGCAAGGTGTACTGGCTGCGAGTATTCAATATCCCCCTGGCCAGCCGCACCTCGCGGGGCAAGCCCATCGTGAACATCCTGCCGCTGGAGGAGGGCGAGCGCATCACCAGCCTTCTTCCGGTGCGGGAATACACAGAAGGCCATTTCATCTTCATGGCCACAGCCATGGGCACGGTCAAGAAAACCTCCCTGTCCAGCTTCTCGCGTCAGCGCAGCGTCGGTCTGCGTGCCATCGAGCTGGATGAAGGCGACACGTTGATCGGCACCGCGCAGACAGACGGTCAGCGCGACATCATGCTGTTCAGCAGCAGTGGCAAGGCTATCCGCTTCCACGAGACCGATGTGCGCGAGATGGGCCGTACCGCGCGTGGCGTGCGCGGCATGCGTCTGCAGGACGGTCAGCAGTTGATTGCACTGATCATCCCGGAAGATGGCAGACAGGTGCTCACGGTGTCCGAGAACGGCTATGGCAAGCGCACGTACAGCGAGGAATTTCCGGTTTACGGCCGTGGCGGCAAGGGCGTGATCGGCATGCAGACCAGCGAACGCAACGGGCGCCTGGTGGGTGCCGTGCAGGTGTCCGACGGTGACGAGATCATGCTCATTTCCGATCGCGGCACGCTGGTGCGCACCCGGGTGGACGAAGTCTCTGTCCTCAGCCGCAACACGCAGGGTGTCCGACTCATCAAGCTCAAGGCCGAAGAGAGACTGGTAGGTCTCGAACGTGTGCAGGAGCCGGCCGATCAGGCTGTCCATGCAGACGACGATGCCGTGGAAGTGCCGGACGCATGAGTGCCGGCCTTCCTGCCACCGGCGACGAAGTGATTGCCTATCTGGGGCCGCAGGGCACTTTCACGCATGCGGCGGCCGATCACCACTTCGGGGAGTCCGCCAGCAAGCGCAGCCTGCCGAGCATCGATGATGTCTTTGCCGAGGTCGAATCCGGGCGAGCCCGTTTCGGCGTCGTGCCTGTGGAGAACTCGACGGAAGGGGCGGTGACCATCACGCAGGAGTGCCTGATGGACACCACCCTGAACATCATCGCGGAAGTGATCATCCCCATCGAACACAATCTCCTGCTGCATCCGCAGGCAAGCCTCGCGGGTGTCCGGCGAATTGTTTCTCATCGTCAGTCCCTGGCCCAGTGCCGACACTGGCTGAAGGCCAATCTGCCCGGCTTGCCAACGGTCGAGGTGGCGAGCAATGCCGAGGCTGCCCGCCTGGCCGCTGAGGATCCTGCCACTGCCGCCATTGCGGGCGAGCGTGCCGCGCTTCTCTACGGTCTGCCGATTGTCTCTGCGCGCATTCAGGACAAGCGCAACAACAGTACTCGCTTTCTGGTGCTCTCCCGAGAGCAGGCGGCGCGTACGGGACGAGACAAGACGTCCATCCTCGTTTGTACCGAGAATCGCCCTGGCGCCCTGTTCCGAGTGCTCGAACCGTTCAATTCATTCGCCGTCAGCCTGACCAAGATCGAGACACGACCTGCCCGCGACAGCATCTGGGCCTATGTCTTTTTCATCGATTTCGAAGGTCATCGAGACGATGCGGCGGTGCGCAGTGTGCTGGAGCAGTTGGAGGACAGAACCGTCAGTGTGAAGTTTCTCGGTTCCTACCCAATGGCAAAGGAACAGGCCCATGAAACCGCTTGAACAGATGCGCATCCTGATCGTCGGACTTGGCCTGATAGGGGGGTCGATCGCCCGCGGCTTGCGCGCCAGGAACGTCTGCAGCGGCATCGATGCCTGCGGGCGCGATGCGGCACCGCTGCGCAGAGCCGTGGCAGAGGGTGTGGTGGACCGTTGGTCGAACGACGTGCAGCATCTGGCCGGCGAAGCAGACATGATTGTCCTGTGCGTGCCCACCTTGAGCATCCGAGCGATGCTGCGGCTTGTGCGAGAGCATGCAAGACCGGACGCCATCATCACTGATGCTGCGAGCGTCAAGGGCAGTGTGGTGGAGGATGTTCGCGCGGTCTATGGCGAGGAATATCCCTTGTTTGTTCCTGCTCACCCGATCGCCGGATCGGAGAGAAGCGGCTACGATGCGTCGACTTCGCATCTGTACGAGGGGCGCAAGGTCATTCTCACCCCGGGGGATGGCACCACAGCCGAAGCGCTCTCGGTGGTAAGGCAGCTCTGGCAGCGGCTGGGTGCCGACGTGCACGAAATGTCGGTGCAGGATCACGACGCCGTTCTTGCCGGTACCAGCCACCTGCCGCATCTGCTTGCCTTTTCCCTGGTGAATACCTTGTCCAGTCAGTCGCTGTCCGACGATATCTTCCGCTACGCAGCCGGCGGGTTTGCCGGATTCACGCGGATAGCCTCCAGTGACCCGGCGATGTGGCGTGACATCTTTCTGGCCAACGGCCCTGCCACCGTGGCGGTGCTTGACGCCTACACGCAAGAGCTGGCGCGCATGCGTCAGGCGATCCTCGACGGTGAGGGGGAATTTCTGTCAAGGCGCTTTGCGGCTGCCAAGCAAGCCAGGGATCATTTCATTGCCCGTCATTTTCGGGAGTCCGATGCCGCATCACGCGGCGGTGACGTTGCGCCCCGCGACGTGTTGCCGCCGGTGTTGACGATCGATGGCCCGGGCGGCTCGGGCAAGGGCACCATCAGCACCAGAATCGCAGCCCGGCTGGGCTGGCACTTCCTGGACAGCGGCGCACTGTACCGATTGCTCGGACTGGCCGCTGCAAAAGCGGGAGTTTCCACCAGTGATGAAGCAGGACTGCTGGCCCTCGCCGGGGAGATGAGGATCCAGTTCGATCTGGAAGGCGGCAAGGTCTGGCTGGATGGCACGGAAGTGTCAGACCCGTTGCGTGATGAAGTGGCGGGCCGAGCTGCCTCCGAAGTGGCCGTGATTCCCGCCATCAGGCAGGCCTTGCTGGCGCGGCAGCACCAGTTCCGCCAGTGGCCGGGCCTTGTGGCCGACGGCAGGGACATGGGGACAGTGGTGTTCCCTGACGCAGGACTCAAGGTGTTCCTGACGGCCTCGGCCGAGGAGCGCGCAAAGAGGCGATATAAGCAGTTGATTGATAAGGGTATTGATGTTAACCTCTCCGCCCTTTTTCAGGATATACAAGCGCGTGATGAGCGCGACAGCACTCGCAGCGTATCGCCCTTGCGGCCGGCTGAGGATGCCGTGACGGTGGATACCACCTTGCTTGACATCGATCAGGTCGTGCAGTGTGTGCTCGCGCTGGTCGACGAACGCTTTGGTCCGATAAAGGAAAAACCTGGTCCATCCGCAGAGTGAGCGATTTAGCCAGCGCGTGTCGCGCACCTTGCGTTTTTTCAACAACCCCGTGCAGGCTGGAGCACGGCAAGTCTCGTGATACACAGGAAAAGAAATGAGTGAAAGTTTCGCTGAATTGTTTGAACAGAGCTTGAATGATATTGATATGACACCTGGTGCGATTGTGACTGGTGTGATCATTGCGATCGATTCGGACTGGGTGACAGTCCACGCTGGGTTGAAGTCCGAAGGTGTTATTCCACGCAGCCAGTTTCTGGATGAGAACGGCACGTTCTCTCTGTCAGTTGGCGATTCAGTGAAAGTGGCACTGGAAACCGTCGAGGACGGTTTCGGTGAAACACGCCTGTCCCGAGAGAAGGCCAAGCGTGCCGAGTCCTGGATGGATCTGGAATCAGCGTTCGAGAAGAACGAAGTCGTCAAGGGCGTCATCAATGGCAAGGTCAAGGGTGGCTTCACTGTCGACCTCAACAACATCCGCGCGTTCCTGCCTGGTTCGCTGGTTGACGTGCGTCCGATTCGTGACACAACTCATCTGGAAGGTCAGGAGCTGGAGTTCAAGCTCATCAAGCTGGATCAGAAGCGCAACAACGTCGTAGTTTCACGTCGTGCAGTCCTTGAAGCCGTCAGCACTGAAGAGCGCGACGAACTGCTGGCAGCGCTGCAGGAAGGCATGTCTGTCAAGGGCGTGGTCAAGAATCTCACCGACTACGGTGCCTTCGTGGACCTGGGCGGCGTGGATGGCCTGCTGCACATCACCGACATGTCCTGGAAGCGCATCAAGCACCCGAGCGAAATCGTCAATGTTGGCGACGAGATCCAGGTCAAGATTCTGAAGTACGACAGAGAGCGCAATCGGGTATCTCTCGGTCTCAAGCAACTGGGCGAAGATCCGTGGGTAGCCATCAAGGCGCGTTACCCTGAGAAGTCCATCGTCAAGGCGACTGTCACCAACCTCACCGACTACGGTTGTTTTGCCGAGCTGGAACAAGGCGTGGAAGGTCTGGTGCACGTCTCCGAAATGGACTGGACGAACAAGAATGTTCACCCCTCCAAGGTCGTGCAGCTTGGCGATGTGATCGATGTGATGATTCTCGACATCGACGAAGAGCGTCGTCGTATTTCCCTGGGTATCAAGCAGTGCTTCCAGAACCCGTGGGATCGCTTTGCCGAGACTTACAAGAAAGGCGACAAGATCAGTGGCAGCATCAAGTCCATCACCGACTTCGGGATCTTCATCGGTCTGGAAGGCAACATCGATGGTCTGGTACACCTGTCCGACATCTCCTGGGATGAGCCGGGTGAAGAGGCTGTGCGTGCCTACAAGAAGGGCGACGAGATCGAGACCGTCATCCTGTCGATTGACTCTGAGCGCGAGCGTATCTCTCTTGGCATCAAGCAGCTTTCCGACGATCCGTTCGTCAGCTACGTCGGTGAATTCGAGAAGGGCAGCATCGTCAAGGGTGTCGTCTCTTCCGTGGATGCAAAGTCCGCCACAGTCGCGCTGAAGGATGGCGTCGAGGGTGTGTTGCGTGCTTCCGAGATCAGCCGTGACAAGGTGGAAGATGCTCGCAATGTCCTGAAGGAAGGCGACGAAGTGGAAGTGAAGGTGATCAGTGTTGATCGCAAGAGCCGAGTACTGGGTCTGTCCATCAAGGCCATTGAAATTGACGACGAGAAGTCAGCGATCCAGGAGCACAGGAATCAGGAGCCTGCATCTGCAGCGCCCACCACTATCGGTGACCTGATCAAGGCGGAGATGGAGAAGAAGTAATCTCTGTACGTGCTTGTTTTCGAGTGCAGCGTTGACGCAGATCAGCAACGATTAATACAAGGAATAGGCCATGACCAAATCTGAACTTATCGATCGGATTGCAAGCAAGCAGACTCAGCTCTCCTCCAAGGATGTCGAGCTGTCGGTGAAGGCAATGATTGAATATATGTCTCAGGTGTTGTCAGAAGGTGGTCGCATCGAAATACGTGGGTTCGGCAGCTTTTCACTGCACTACCGGATTCCACGTGTCGGTCGCAACCCGAAGACAGGTACGCCGGTGGATCTGAGTGGCAAGTATGTCCCTCACTTCAAGCCTGGTAAGGAGTTGCGTGATCGTGTGAACCTGAGTCTGGAAATGCATCCCTAGTCGGTGGACGCAGCACTCAAGGAACATGAAAAACGGCAAGCTCACCAGAGTTTGCCGTTTTTTTTTGGAGGGGTAGCGTGAGTGCCCCGCAATATTGCACAGGAGCCTGCTCTGATGTCGACTTTCGCGCGCGCCATGGCGTTGATTGTCCTGGTGTTGATATGCCTGCTGAGCGTGGGGTTTTCCTTCTTCAATACACAGCAGGTGCCTCTGTCATTCGGTTTCTTCGTGCTGTCCGCACAGCCGCTGGCACTTTGGGTGCTTGGTGCGTTTGCCACCGGCGGCGTGCTGGGACTGCTGCTGGGCAGTGGCTTGTTTCGTCGCTGGCGCCAGGCGCGCGAGATCACCTTGCTGCGCGCGCAGATCGCGCGTCTCGAGAAGGCAGTCGCGATGGCCGATGGCGCCAATCATGAACAAGGTCGCTAGATTCCTCCGTCCATACTTTGGGAAATGCATCAATGAACACCTGCACGTTTGACCCTCGTCGCATCATCGTCGCTCTGGATTACGCCTCTGCAGAGCAGGCCATGCACCTGCTCAGGCAACTCGATCCCACACTATGTCGAGTGAAGATCGGCAAGGAACTGTTCACTGCCGCTGGACCTGACTTTGTCAGAGACGTCATACGTCTTGGTTTCGATGTTTTTCTTGACTTGAAATTCCACGACATCCCGAACACAGTCGCCAAGGCCGTAGCCGCTGCCTGTGCGCTGAACGTCTGGATGGTCAACGTGCATGCGTCGGGCGGCAGTGCCATGATGCGCGCGGCACGTGAGGCGGTGACGGGCTCTGCGCACAAGCCGCTCCTGATCGCCGTGACGGTACTGACCAGTCTCTCCCAGGGTGATCTGCTGGAGCTGGGTATCACCATCTCGCCTGCACAGCAGGTCTTGCGCCTGGCCACGCTCGCGCGCGACAGCGGCATGGATGGGGTGGTCTGTTCCGCTGCGGAGACTGCCATGCTGAAGGCGCATCTCGGGGAAGCCTTCTGTCTGGTGACTCCAGGCATTCGGACAGAGGCTGATGATGCGAATGATCAGAAGCGGATCGTGACTCCTGTGGATGCCGTGCTTGCTGGCAGTCATTATCTGGTGATCGGCAGACCGATCACTCAATCTGCGGAGCCTGGACGTCGACTGGAGCAGATTGCCGATCTGCTGCATGGCAGTTTTTCCAATCTTTGCTAGATTGAGAGTGCAGTCTCATCGAGACTGCAGCCGTTCAATCCAATTGGAAACCAAGGAAACCCATCATGAAACGGATTTCATGCTTGATCGCATTGTGCATAGCTTCGCTCTTGTCAGTTCATTCTCCTGCCTGGGCGCAAAGCGATCCTCGTCCGACGGAGGTCACTGAAGCGCGGACGCAGGTCGACATCAACACGGCAGACGCGGAAACGCTTGCCATGGCCCTGGAAGGTATCGGCCTGGCGAAGGCGCGCGAAATCGTGGCGTATCGTGAGCAGAATGGCGAGTTCAAGTCTGTCGAGGATCTTGAGCAGGTCAGGGGAATCGGACCTGCGACCATTGCCCGCAATCGTGATCGCATTGTGGTGAGCACCAGAGACTGACGCGACTTGATGCGTTGGCGTGGATGCAGGGCGTCTTTGGGCGCCCTGCATGTAAAGACAATCAGCTGAGCCAGCTATGCTTGAGTTCTACTTTTTTCCGTTCGTGTTCCTGTTTGCGGTAGCCGTGACGGGCGTGGTGAGAACGCACGCGATTCGCTCGCGAATGCTGGCACTTCCCTCGCATCGCAGTTCGCATGAGGTGCCCACCCCTGTGGGGGGAGGTGTCGCCATTGTGCTCGCCTATCTCATCTGCCTTGCGGCAGCCATCCTGACATTCGGGCTGCAATGGCAGCATGCCCTGCTGCTGACCATGAGCCTGCCTGTGGCCATTGCCGGATACCTTGATGATCGTAGGCAGCTTGGCGCCGGTCTTCGGCTCTCGGTTCAATTGCTGTGTGCCTTCTCCGCGGTCTACCTTGCGGAAGGGATTCCCGCTTTGCATCTGGGTGACCTGCAGATCCAGGGTGTCTGGCTCCAGTGGTTTGTGCTGCCCCTGGCGCTTGTCTGGCTATGCAACCTTTACAACTTCATGGACGGCATTGACGGGCTTGCCGGCAGTGAGGCGGCGTTCGTGTGTCTTGCTGCCGCGATCTTGCTGGTTCTGGGCAATGATCTGACGCTCGCATGGCTGTGTCTGGGGCTGTTCGCGGGAGCTTCCGGCTTTCTGGTTTGGAACTGGTCGCCCGCCCGGCTCTTCATGGGGGATGTTGGCAGCGGGTTTCTGGGGCTCACCCTGGGGCTGGTGGCATTGGTCGCCCACCATCACGGCAGCATGTCCCTCTGGTCCTGGGTGATCCTGTTGGCATCCTTCATGGTGGATGCCACGTTCACGCTGGTACGGCGACTGTTGCGACGGGAGAATGTGACTCAAGCGCACAGACAGCATGCCTATCAACACGCTGCGATGCGCCTCGCCAGTCACCGCAAGGTATGTCTGACGGTACTGAGCATCAATGTGATCTGGCTGTTTCCCCTTGCTGCACTTGCAAATCTTCACCCTGAACATGGGGTATATTTCGCTGCGATGGCCATAGTACCCTTGCTCGTGCTTGCGTACCGACTTGATGCTGGCCGGGAGTCTCTATGAATTTGTACACAGTCCCATTGTCGAGGACTGTCAAGCAGATGTTGCTGATGCTGGCGGACAGCTTGATGCTGGTGCTCGCGCTGTGGCTTGCGTTTGCGTTGCTGGGATCGAATTTCTTTCTTTCCTTTCAAGAGGCCTACGTTCCTCTGGCGCTCGCCAATCTGGCCAGCGTGCTCACTTTCTACAGGATAGGACTGTACCGCGCGATCCTGCTCTACATGGGGCTGCAGTCAGTTTTCATCGTTCTGCAGGGCGTCACGATTTCCGCAGTACTCCTTGCATCCGCTTCTTTCGTCGCCGGAGTTCCCGCAGGTTATGAGATTGCCATTGTGGCCATATACTGGATGATCGCACTGCTCTTCGTCGGTGGCAGTCGATTTGTGGCGAAGGTGGCCCTGCAGAATCTGATCCAGAATTTCAGGCCCAAGGAGCCCGTCATCATTTACGGGGCCGGCAGCTCGGGAATGCAGCTGGTTGCGGCTCTGCAGAACGGCCATCAGTATCTTCCCGTCGCTTTTGTGGATGACAGCAAGGGGCTGATTGGCAGCACGGTACACGGGATTCGCGTCTACAGCCCGGGTGTGCTCAACGACCTCATCGAGAATTTCTCCGTGCGCCAGATACTTCTGGCAGTGCCGTCCGCCACGCATGCCGAGCGCAAGGAGATTCTCAATCGTCTGGAACATCTTCCGGTGCACGTGAAAACCGTTCCGGATCTCTTTGACATGGTTTCCGGCCGAGTGGGCGTGGATGAGGTCCGAGACATCGACATCGAGGATCTGCTTGGCAGAGACATCGTGCCGCCGAATCCCAAGTTGATGGGTGCATGCATCACAGGCTGCTCGGTACTGGTGACAGGCGCTGCAGGCTCCATTGGCTCGGAGCTGTGTCGTCAGATCCTCTTTCTGCGACCATCGCGATTGGTTCTTCTAGACAGTTCCGAGTATGGCCTTTACACGGTGGAAAACGAATTGCTGGAGATTCGTGCCTCGCTGGATCGTGGTGAGGACACCGAAGTTGTTGCGCTGCTGGGGAATGTCTGCAACGCGATTCTGATGGAGCACACGATGCGGCGCTTTGCAGTGCAGACCGTATACCACGTTGCAGCGTACAAGCAGGTGCCGATGGTCGAGAGCAACATCGTGGAAGGTGTTCAGAACAATATCTTCGGTACGCTCGTGTCTGCGCAGTGCGCGGAAAGGACTGGCGTGCGCAACTTCGTTCTGATCTCCACCGACAAGGCCGTTCGTCCGACGAATTTCATGGGTGCCACGAAGCGTTTTGCTGAGCAGATTCTGCAGGCACTCGCATTCAAGAACAGCGCCACCTGTTTCAGCATGGTGCGCTTCGGCAACGTGCTGGGTTCATCCGGTTCCGTTGTGCCCTTGTTTCGAAAGCAGATCAGTGCAGGAGGGCCGGTGACGGTTACCCATCCTGAGGTGACTCGCTACTTCATGACAGTTCAGGAAGCCGCTCAACTTGTGATTCAGGCCGGTGCGATGGCCACGGGTGGTGATGTGTTCGTGCTCGACATGAACGAGCCCATAAAGATCATAGACCTGGCGCGCAAGATGGTTCACCTGATGGGATACAACGTGAAGGATGAGAACTCCTATCGCGGTGACATTGCCATCGAGTACACGGGCTTGCGGCCTGGAGAGAAACTGTTCGAGGAATTGTTGATCGGTGAATCGGTCACGGGAACCGAGCACCCAAAAATTATGCGTGCGGAAGAAGACGCGCTGCCGTGGCACGAACTTGAGCAGCATCTGCAGGAGTTGCAGCTCGCCTGCAGACGTATGGATTTGTCTGCCATTAGAGCGATTCTCATGGAGGTTGTAGACGGGTTTTGCCCAAAGGAGGGCGTGAATCATTCTCTGTGGCAGGCAGAAGCGCAAGTCAGGTCAGGCAAGTTGGAGACGGCCAAGGTGACGCCACTGCACAAGAAATAGGGGCCCTGGCCTGCTCCCGTTGCACAAGGCGGCGGCATGGGCAACGGGAGTGGTGAGGAACTATTCGCGTCGAACGCTGTTGATGATCACAGGCTCCAACGGCACATTCTGATGGCCTTGTGCATTGCCTGTTGGAACGGTGGCGATGATGTCAACAACGTCCATGCCTTCGATGACTTCACCGAAAACTGCATAGCCGAATCCACGGGCTGTCTCGTCAGTGTGATCAAGGTACGCATTGTCGACCAGATTGATGAAGAACTGACTGCTCGCGCTATCCACGACCTGTGTGCGTGCCATTGCCAGCGTTCCGCGCACATTTTTCAGTTCACTGGTGGCCTCATTCTTGATGGGTTCAAAAGTTAAGGATTGCACCATGGCTGGATTGAAGCCGCCACCCTGAATCATGAAGCCCGGAATCACGCGATGGAAAATCAATCCGTTGTAGAAGTCTGCCTCAGCGTAACGAAGGAAATTGGCGACCGTGATGGGAGCCTTGTCGGCCCACAATTCAATTCGTATGTTGCCTTTGTTGGTTTCCATCACCACGATCGGGTTCGCACTTTCCGCGGCGTGCAAGAAGTTGCCGAGGCTTAGTAAAAGTGCTGCCAATAGGAATCTCATCTGCTCAAAGCTCCTGTGCTGGTTGAAAAAGACGTTCGCGAATCACTATACCGCAATGTTCAAATGGGGATAAGTGGCGCGAGATCTGCTCGTTGCACTTGCGAATCGTGGGGATATGGCTGGGATGGGGAATTTGGCTGCCCAACCTGGGCTCGAACCAGGAACCAAGTGATTAACAGTCACCTACTCTACCATTGAGCTATTGGGCAGTGATAAAGAGCGACTTCGATCGCTCTCAAAGCGTGCGTATACTAATCAGTAACCAGGGGAGGGTCAACTCCTAAGTGCTGCGCATTCGCTGTCGGCGATGTTGCTATACTGCAGCGACATATCATTTCTTGCAGAAGTGCCTCCTTCCCACTTGGATTTTCCAGACATGAGTTCCGGGTTCAAATTGGTATCCAGTTTCAAGCCTGCCGGTGATCAGAGTGCGGCGATAGAGAAACTTGTTGATGGTTTGGAAAGCGGGCTTGCTGCTCAAACGCTTCTTGGTGTGACGGGTTCAGGCAAGACATTCACCATAGCGAATGTGATTGCAAGAACGCAGCGACCTGCCCTGGTCATGGCTCCCAACAAGACACTTGCCGCCCAGCTCTACGGTGAATTCGCTGAGTTCTTTCCCGAGAATGCCGTGGAGTATTTCGTTTCCTATTACGACTACTACCAGCCAGAAGCTTACGTTCCTTCGTCGGATCTCTATATCGAAAAGGATTCATCCATCAACGAGCACATCGAACAGATGCGACTTTCGGCCACCAAGGCATTGCTGGAGCGCCCGGATGTGATTGTGGTTGCAACCGTTTCAGCAATATATGGACTGGGTGATCCGAAGTCCTATCTGCAGATGGTCCTGCATCTTGATCGTGGCGACAAGGTGGATCAGCGCGCTCTTCTGCGTAGGCTCGCCGAACTGCAGTACACCCGAAATGATGTCGAACTGCAGCGTGCCACCTACAGGGTGCGCGGCGATGTCATCGACATTTACCCGGCCGAGTCGGACAGATATGCGATACGAGTGGAGCTATTTGACGACGAGATCGAATCGCTCGCGTACTTTGACCCACTCACGGGTGCGATCGTCAAAAAGGTGCCACGTCTTACAGTGTTTCCGAAGTCTCACTATGTGACGCCTCGGCAGACCATGCTGGATGCGGTCGATCTGATCAAGCAGGAAATGCGTGAGAGGGTGCTGCAGCTGGAGAGCAACCATCAACTGGTGGAAGCTCAGCGGCTGGCGCAGCGGACACAATATGATCTCGAGATGATCGCTGAGTTGGGCTACTGCAATGGCATCGAGAACTACTCGAGATATCTTTCGGGGCGCAAGGCCGGTCAGCCGCCACCTACCCTCTACGATTATTTGCCTGCCAATGCACTGCTGATTGCAGATGAATCCCATGTCTCCATCCCGCAATTGGGCGCGATGTACAAAGGCGATCGTTCGCGAAAGGAGACACTTGTGCAATATGGCTTTCGATTGCCATCTGCGCTGGACAATAGGCCGCTGCGCTTCGAGGAGTGGGAAACGATTGTCCCGCAGATGATTTTTGTTTCTGCCACTCCCGGGCCATACGAAGAGGCACATGCCGGCCAGGTGGTGCGGCAGGTGGTTCGTCCCACGGGGCTGGTGGATCCCGAGCTCGAAGTGCGACCCGCCTCGACACAGGTAGATGACTTGCTGTCTGTGATTCGGGAAGTCATCGCCAGGCAGGAGCGAATACTTGTGACTGTCCTCACCAAGCGCATGGCCGAGGACTTGACGGATTATCTGACCGATCACGACATTCGGGTGCGATACCTGCATTCTGACATCGATACCGTCGAGCGCTCGGAGATCATCAGGGATCTCAGGTTGGGAACCTTCGATGTGTTGGTGGGGATCAACCTGCTTCGTGAAGGGCTTGATATTCCCGAGGTTTCGTGTGTTGCGATTCTGGATGCCGACAAAGAGGGCTTCCTGCGTTCGGAGCGCTCGCTCATACAGACCATCGGGCGAGCGGCGCGAAATCTGAATGGCAAGGCCATTCTGTATGCTGATCGAATCACTGGATCCATGCAGCGCGCCATTGAAGAGTCAGAAAGACGTCGAGCCGTGCAATTGGAATTCAACAAGACTCACAACATCGTGCCTGCAGGAGTCAGCAAGAAAATCACCGATGTCATGGAGGGTGCCTACTCTGAGGCGGGTGTGTCGCGCAATCGCCGACGGGCGCCGGGCGCCAGCGGATCAAGCGTGACGTCGGACGTACATGGATATGAGCAGGATGATGTCAAGGCGATAGGTCGGGAGATTGGCAGGATCGAGGCGCAGATGTACGAGCTCGCTCGCAATCTTGATTTCGAAGCGGCTGCGGCGGCAAGAGATCAGGTGGCTCGCTTGAAAAAGCGACTATTGCAGCTGGGGGGATGACAATCGACTTTCCGAAGGAGCGCCAGTGTTGGCGATGGCATCGCAACAATATGTCTGTGTTGTAGTTTTGAATTTTGATATTTTTAATTCCTTGGCAATATCTTGGAGATCTTGTAGCTTTTTCTCCTTTAGGTCGGTAATTTCAAACATGTTTTATGATTGGTTAATAAAATAATAAATGGAAAGAATTTGAATGTGTCAGAA
>JALREE010000136.1 GCA_023256835.1 Pseudomonadales bacterium
AGATCCGAGTAGGTCTGCGTGCCGGTGATCGTGTCCCTGCGGATCTCGGCGATGTCGTCGTACTGGTGCGCCAGCATGCGGGCCTGAAGGGCCTGCCGAACATCCGCCGGAATGTCCCGGTACCTGTCCACCGCTGCGATCACGTCGCCCATGTACGGGTCAGCCCCAGGCGAAGCCCAGGAGCAGACTGCGAGGGTGGCGCCGGCTACCGCGGCCACAACTGCGCCCCCACCCACACGACAAACGCGAGCGCCAGGATCGCCAGCACCAGCGCCGCGTACAGCCCCGCGGGGTCGTACCGGCGCGGGATGCGGGCCCCGAGCAGGTTCGCGTAGTGGCGCTCCTGCTCAGGTGTCATTCGACCTCCTTGGCCGCCTTCGGCCCGCGCACGAACAGCGCCGTGGGGATCTGCTGCGCGCCGGCCGCCTCCAACTCACCGGCCGTGTACTCGCGCAGGTTGTGCTCCGGGTAGCCCGGGCCGACGTACACCGGCTTGGTGTAGTGCGGCAGGTAGGTGACGCCCTTGAGGGCGTAGGCGATGTAGGTGCGGCGCTCAGCCCAAGAATTCTGGTTCATTTCTGGATCTCCTTCATCAGTTGCAGACGTTCGCGGATGGCCCTCATGGCGCACAGGCGCTGGTGCAGCCGCTCGACAACGACTACGCGGCGCTGGCCGACCATCTCGGCGTCCAGCATCCGCGATACCTGCTCTTCCGTCAGGTCTTTGAGCACGCGATTGATCGCGCGCCAGGAATCAACTTTCATCTCAAACACTCCAAGGCCACGGTTGAAAAGCTGCGCTTGTCCTGCAGCGCCGACCAGATCCGCTCGTCCACGGTCCCGGTCGTCTGCACGATGTAGCACCACACATCGTGTCGCTGGCCGCTGCGGTGCAGCCGGCCGACAGCCTGCTCGTACAGTTCGGCCGACCACGGCAGCGACATCCAGATCATGCGGCAGCCGCCGTCCTGCAAGTTCAGGCCGTGCCCGGCGCTGGCCGGGTGCGCCAGCAGGATCTCGACCGTGCCTTGATTCCATGCGTCAATGATGCCCGGTTCGTCCACCGTGCGCGCTTGGGGAAAACGCTTAGTCAGCGCGTCTTTTTCCGCGATGTACTGATACCAGACGATGGTAGGCGCGCGCTGGTTCTCGCTGATGATGTCCTCGATGGCGTCCAGCTTGTGGCTGGACAGCCAGCGCGCCTCGCTTCCGTAAACGAACCCCGCCGCCAGTTGCTGCAGCTTCTGCGTGACGACCGCCGCGTTCTGCGCAATCGCCATCTCGTCCGAGAACTCCAGCACGAAGTCCTTGCGCATCGTCTCGTAGTGGCTCATGTCCATGCTGACCGGCACATGGACCGTATGCAGCGGCGGCAGCGTGTTGGTGTAGACGCCCGCGTCCAGCACGAACGTGTGCGTCTTCATGCGCTGCATGACCGCCTCCAGCGCGCCCGGGCGGGGCGTCCACTCGCTGAAGTGCCCGCGTTTGCTCTCGTAAAAGTACGTCTGCATGAACGCGCCCTTGCTGCGCCCGAGCAGTTGCTGGTCAATGATCTTGGTTTGGCCGAACACATCTTCTAGGCCGTTCGTCGTGAACGATCCGGTCAAGCCCCACCGCACGCCGATGTGCTTGATGGCCTTGTCAAGTGCCTTGAAGCGTTTGCCTGATGGGTTCTTGAGCTTGGTCAACTCATCAAACACCACCGCGTCGAAGCCGCGCAGATCCTGCTCGGCCAGCCACTGCAGGTTGTCGTAGTTGGTCACGACGACATCGCTGCGCTGGCGCAGAGCGGCCGCGCGCTGCGTGGGCGTGCCGCAGGCGATGTTGACCGACAAACGCGAGCACCACTTCGCCGCCTCGACCGGCCACACGCTGCTGGCCACGCGCAGCGGGGCGACGACAAGGAAGCGCCGCGCGTGTCCGTCACGCAGCATTTCCTCCATCGCCCGCAGCGTGGCCGCTGTCTTGCCCGCACCCATCGGCGCGAGCAGCATCGCCCGGTCACGCTCGTACAGGTGCGTGGCGGCGCGCTCTTGGTAGGGCCTTAAACTGAGCGCAGCCACAGATCCACATCCTTCCGACCGTACAGGCACACGTAGTTCGCCCCCAGCGCCTGCACCTCGCGGCGGAACTGGGCCTGCAGCGGGGACAACTTGCCTTGGTCTGTCTTGACCTCAATCATCCACACCGCCCCGCCCGGAAGCAGCACAATCCGATCCGCCACGCCGCTGTGGCCCGGGCTGGTCCACTTCCACGCCTTCCCGCCCTTGGCCTTGACGGCCGCGACAAGGTAGGCCTCCACATCACGCTCCAGCATCCGCTTCTCCAAATTTTTTTGATTGTGAGGGTGTTGACAGCTTTCTGTCAACAGGCTAGAGTTGGGGCTTGTTCAGTGGAGTACAGACATGAAGGTTCGCAAGCTCGCAAAGCACCGCGCGCTTCTCAGCGCACGCAAGCACTGGCACATCGTGCGTATGAATGGGCGCTTGACGATGTGGTGGCAGTCGCCCACCTTCCACGCTCGCGGAGGCGCCCGATAATGCAGCACAGCAAGATCGTCGGCGGCTCGACCGCCAAGCGCGTGATCAACTGTCCGGGCAGCGTGGCGTTGGTCGCCAAGATGCCGCCGCAGGTCGAGAGCAAGTACGCCCAAGAGGGCACCATGCTGCACGGGTGCATGGAGCACATCCTGGCCGACAGCACGCTGGAGGCTGTGG
>JALREE010000143.1 GCA_023256835.1 Pseudomonadales bacterium
CAGTTCGAGACGTCGTGCAGCACCGCACCGTCGTCGTGCAATGCGCCGCTGCGCTGCAGCTCGGCACGGATCAACGTGAAGAGTTCGTCGTAACGTGGTTCGACCACTTCGGCCAGCGCCTGACGCGACAGCTCGCGCGGCGGTCGATCACCGACACTCGGCACCTTGATGGTTTCACCCGCGCTGGCCAGCTGGGTCAAGGCACAGGCGTACTTGATCTTGATCTCGTCAGCATTCTCGGTCGGCGTGCGCAGGGCCATCGCGATGTCGTTGGTGACCTGGTCACCGGCGATGGGGATCACCCCCGTGTGACGAATGGCGCCTTCGGTGAAGACGGCGATGTCAGACGTGCCGCCACCGATGTCCACCAGACAGACGCCCAGTTCCTTTTCGTCCTCTGTGAGCACGGCATAGCTGGAGGCGAGCTGCTCGAGAATGATCTCTTCCGTGTGCAGTCCACAGCGCTTGATGCACTTCTCGATGTTCTGCACCGCATTGATGGCGCAGGTGACAAGGTGGACCTTGGCTTCCAGGCGAACGCCGGACATGCCCAGAGGTTCCTTCACGCCTTCCTGGGAATCGATGATGTATTCCTGCGGCAGGATGTGCAGCACTTTCTGATCCGCCGGAATCGCGACTGCCTGGGCGGCATCGATGACGCGCTCGATGTCGGCGCGGGTGACTTCGCCGTCGCGGATGGCGACGATGCCATGGGAATTCATGCTGCGGATGTGACTTCCGGCGATGCCTGCATAGACAGAATGTATCTGGCACCCTGCCATCAGCTCGGCTTCCTCGATGGCGCGCTGGATGGACTCCACCGTGGACTCGATGTTGACGACGGTGCCCTTCTTGAGACCACGCGAACGGTGACTGCCGATACCGACGATATCGAGACTGCCATCAGCCTTGATGTCACCGACAATCGCAACCACCTTGGAGGTGCCGATGTCGAGACCGACGATCAGATTGCCACGCGAAGATTCGCTCATTGTGCGTTTTCTCCTGCGGAATTTGCGCTTGCGAAGGCGCAACGGGCGTGACTGATCACTGTGATTTTCATTTCAACGCAACTCCGTCCGGCAGGCCAGGTTTCTTCCTGATTGCGATGCCGTGATTGTACCGTAGATCAACTGTTTCAATAAGAGAAAAATCATTAAAAAGATAACGTTCGTACAAGGTCACGAAGCGCTGCATGCGTTCAAGGACATCGTTGCTCCCGAGAGTCATGCGTACCTCGTTGTTGAGCACCAGACTCCAGCTGCCACGTTCATTGAAAGAGAGTTCGCGAATGCGCAAACCGGTGTCAAAAAGCATCTGGGAAAACACCTGATACTGCTCCATCACACGACGCTCGGTGCCACTTGGACCATTTAACAGCGGCAACGCCAGATCACGCCCCAAGGTGTCAGGTTCGAAGGACTCACCATACTGATTCAGCAGACTGTCCTCGCGCCAGCGGGCAATCGCCACCTCTTCGCTGATATGCACCGAGAGAGTGTCCGGCCAGACCCGCGTGATGGTCGCCTGCTCGATCCACGGGTCAGCTTCCAGCTGCGCCTTGATCGCCTGAACATCGATGCCGAAGTAGCCTGCATCCAGGTGGGCCGCGAGCACTGCGCGCACCCGACTTTCATCCACTCGCTGCAGCGTGTTCTCCATCTGCACCACACGTACGGGACGACTGACATACGTGGATATCTGCGGCGCGTTCTGCACCAGCAGCACGCCCGTCACCAGCAGCAGCACGACCAGCAGCAGTCCTGTGCGATCGCGCCGCGCAGGCGCAGCTTCGACCGGCTTGCCACGATTCAGCGGCACGGCACCACGCGGGATGTCGCGGATGCCGCCGTGCGCAGAAAATCCTGTGTGTTCGCGAGCCATCGTCGGGTTCACCTTCTCAATGGGTGGCACTCTGGGTGGTGCGTGCAGCCAGCACCTTCAACAGCAACTGTCCGAAGTCGAGACCACTCGCAGCTGCCGCCATGGGCACCAGACTGTGGTCTGTCATGCCCGGCACCGTGTTCACTTCCAGCAGCCAGAACTGTCCTTGCGCATCGCGCATCACGTCGACCCTGCCCCAGCCTTCACAGCCCAGGGCATTGAACGCCTCGAGACACAGCGCCTGCAGCGCGGCAGTATCCTCCGCACTCAAGGGCGCGGGGCACAGGTACTGCGTGTCATTGGCAATGTACTTGGCGTCGTAGTCATAGAATGTGTGTGTAGTCCGCAGTTCGATGGCTGGCAGCACCACACCGTCAAGCACCGCCACGGTGTACTCGGAACCCTTGATGTAGCGCTCCGCCATCACCTCGGAATCGAAAGCTGCAGCGCGGCGCCAGGCCTTCTGCAGTTCATCGGCAGAATCTACAATGGACATGCCGATGCTGGAGCCCTCACGTACGGGCTTCACCACCGCCCGACCCAGGGCAGCGATCACCCCCGCCCAGTCGGACGTGGCCGACAGCATGCGGAAGTCGGGAGTGCTCAGACCAAGTCGCTGCCACAGGTACTTGGTACGCACCTTGTCCATGGCCAGTGCCGAGGCAAGCACACCACTGCCGGTGCAAGGAATGCCCATGAACGCAAGCAGACCCTGCAACTGGCCGTCCTCGCCACCACGCCCGTGCAGCACGTTGAACACACGGTCAATCTTCTGGCGCTGCAACTGTCCCAGCAGGTCCTCGGCGGCGTCGATCCCCACTGCATCCACGCCCAGTTCCAGCAAGGCGGCCAGCACGGCGCGCCCGCTCTTCAGGGATACTTCACGCTCGGCAGCGGTGCCGCCCATGATCACAGCGACACGCCCCAGCTTCTGCATCGATTCCGTCTGTTTGCTCATTTTCTTCGTTCGCACTCTTGTCAATGACTCACGCCAGGATCAGGCCCTGTTGACTCAGTTGCTTGGCCAGCAACCCCACACTGCCGGCGCCCTGCGTGATGACGATGTCGCCATCGCGCAGCAGCTCCGTCAGCACCTTGCGCACATCCTCATCGTCCTGCACATAGACGGGATCGATCCTGCCGCGGGCACGAATGCTGCGGCACAGACTGCGGGAGTCCGCACCGGGAATCGCCTCCTCGCCGGCGGAATACACTTCGAGCATCAAGAGCACATCCACGTCGGAAAGCACCTTGACGAAGTCTTCGTAGAGATCCTTGGTGCGTGTGTAGCGATGCGGCTGATAGATCATCACGAGGCGCGCCTCGGGCCAGCCGTCACGCAGTGCGGCGATGGTGGCAGCCACTTCACGCGGGTGATGTCCATAGTCATCGAGCAGCATCGCGGTACCGCCGCGCACCGGGAAGTGGCCCTGGATGTCAAAGCGACGCCCGACGCCCTGGAACTTGCTCAGTCCTGCACAGATATGTTCGTCGCTGATGCCTTCATCGCTGGCGATGGCAACAGCTGCGGCAGCATTCAGCGCGTTGTGACGACCGGGAATGCTGAGGTTCACCTTGAGAACACCTTCGCGCTCCGGTCGGGCTATCTCGAACTGGGTGAACTGGCGCTGCTGCGAGAGATTGAAGATGCGGTAGTCCGCTCGCTCGGAAAAGCCATAGGTCAGTGTGGGTCGAGAGATCTGCGGCAGAATTTCCTCCACCACCGGATCGTCCACACAGAGCACGGCCAGTCCGTAGAACGGCAGGTTGTGCAGAAACTCCACGAAGTATTTCTTCAGTTTGTTGAAGTCACCGTCGTAAGTGCTCATGTGGTCGGCGTCGATATTGGTCACGGCCGTCACCATGGGCTGCAGATGCAGGAAGGACGCATCACTTTCATCTGCCTCCGCCACGAGATAGCGACTCTCGCCAAGTCGCGCATTGGCACCGGCGCTGTTTAGCAAGCCTCCGATCACGAAGGTCGGATCCAGCCCCGCCTCGGCAAAGATCGAGGCCACCAGACTCGTGGTCGTGGTCTTGCCATGGGTACCAGCGATGGCGATGCCGTGGCGATAGCGCATCAGCTCGGCCAGCATCTCGGCTCGGGGAATGATGGGGCGACCGGCTTCGCGCGCGGCGCTCAGTTCGGGATTCGCGGGATTGACGGCGCTGGAGTAGACCACCACATCGGCTCCGGCCACATTCTCTGAGCGATGGCCGATGAACACGCTGGCACCGAGTCCCTCCAGGCGAGCAGTGACACCCGACGCCCTCAGATCGGAACCGGTGATGCGGTAGCCCTGGTTCAGCAGAACCTCGGCGATGCCGCACATGCCGGCACCCCCGATGCCGACGAAATGAATGGTCTTGATGCGGCGCATTTCCGGCACACTGTGCTGACGCGGCATTGGTGTCATGGTCTTCATTGCGTTACTGCCCCACAGGCCTTGATGCATTGTTCGGTCACCAGATCGCAGGCTTCGGGACGTGCCAGTGCACGCGCAGCCATCGCCATGGCCAGCAGCCTGGCGCGATCACGAGAAAAATCCTCGAGCCAGCCGGCAAGATCCTGCGCGTTCAGAGCGCGCTGCTGGATCAGGACGGCCGCGCCCGCATTGCTCAGCCACTGCGCGTTGTGTGTCTGGTGGTCATCCACGGCATGCGGGAACGGAATGAAGATCGCGGGCTTGCCTGCTGCCGCGATCTCGCACACGGTCGTGGCACCAGCGCGACAGATCACCAGATCGGCCCAGTCGTAAGCCGCTGCCATGTCGTCGATGAACGGCAGCAGCTGGCAGTGCTCGTCCAGTGTCAGTCCAGCCTGCGCGTAAGCCTCTCGGGTCTGCTCGAGGTTGTTGCGCCCCACCTGGTGACGCAACAGCGGACGTTGTTCTGTCGCCAGCAATTGGAGGGCCTGCGGCACCAGGCGATTGATCGCCACTGCACCAAGACTGCCGCCCAGGACCAGCACACGCAGCCGGCCGTCCGCGGCAGGCGCACGTTCCTGCGGCAGGGGCAGCGCACGAATCTCGGCGCGCACGGGATTGCCCGTGCTGATGGCGCCAGTCTGTCCGGCGAATGTCCCAGGAAAGGCTTCCATCACGCAATCGGCGATGCGTGCCAGTAGACGATTGCTGAATCCGGCAATCGCGTTCTGTTCGTGAATCAGCAGCGGTCGTCCTGTCAGTCTCGCCGCCAGCCCCCCAGGCCCGGTGACATAACCGCCCATGCCCAGCACGCAGCAGGGACGGACGCGCCGCAACACCTGCAACGACTGCAGCAGTGCACGCAGCAACATGAAGGGGGCGGTCAGCACACTCAACCGGCTCTTGCCACGCAGGCCGCGCGCATTGATTCGGTGCAGCACGATGTCCGTATTGCGCAACACCTCGACCTCGAGACCCGTCGGCGTGCCAAGCCACTCCGTGCGGTATCCGCGACTCTGCAGATTGCGCGCGATGCTCAGCGCGGGAAAGATGTGACCACCGGTACCTGCTGCCATGATCAGCACAGTGCCCCGGCTCGCGTCATGTGTGGTCGCACTGGTCGTCATCGTGCACTCCGCTTCGCCATGGGCGCAGATGACTGGGTCAGCTCGTACTGGATGCGCACGAGAATCGCCACCATGAAGAGGCTCACCAGCAGACTGTTGCCGCCATAGCTCAGAAACGGCAGTGTCAGCCCCTTCGTGGGAAGCAGCCCGATGTTCACACCGACATTGATCAGTGTCTGACATGCGAACAGCATCGCGATGCCGTAAGCGACGTAGGCCGGAAAGAGATCCCCTTTTGCTTCCACGCGCTTGCCAATGGCAAAGGCCTGGGCAATCAGCGTGATGAAAAGCCCGATCACCACGCTCACACCGATCAGTCCGAATTCCTCGGCCACGATTGCCAGCACGAAATCGGTGTGTGCCTCCGGCAGGAAATAGAGCTTCTGGATGCTGTTGCCAAGACCTTCGCCGAACCAGCCACCGCGAC
>JALREE010000244.1 GCA_023256835.1 Pseudomonadales bacterium
TGTGCACGCCCGAGGACTACATGAAGGAGGCCTTCGACGCCTTCGGCATTCACTACGAGCACAATTCGGACAACAGCTATTCGATCCAGCCGACCGAGGAGATGATCGTGCCGGCCTTCCCCGGCCTGCCCGACGAGGGCATCGACGCTGCCTTCGACCGGCAGCTCAGCCTGCACCGCGAGGACCTGCACTTCCTGACCTGGCAGCACCCGATGGTGCGCGGCGCCATCGACATGGTGCTGGATTCGCCTCAGGGCGGCGCAGCGGTGAGTGTGCTCTCGGCACGGGATGCTGCGCCTACCGGTCTGGATGAGCAGGACCTGGTGGTGGAGGCGCTCTACCGCGTGGTGGCACCCGCGCCACGGCATCTGCAGATGTCGCGCTATCTGCCGGCCACCAGCTTCGCCTTCACCCTGGTGCCGGAAGACGCCGAGGAACGCAGCAAGCCAGTGAGCCTTGACCCGGTGCGCAGCAAGCTGCGTTTCATCGACAAGCACGATGCCGCGGCCCTGGTGTCCGAGCACCAGGCGCGAATTGCACAGTTGCTGCAGCAGGGCGAGCAGCTGGCCCAGGCCGCCATGAGTCGCTGTGTGGCCGAGGCCTCTGCCACCATGCTGCAAAGCCAGACCGCCGAGATCAAACGCCTGGTGGCCCTGAAGCAGGTGAACCCGAACGTGCGCGATTCGGAGCTGGCCTACCTGAAAGAACAAACCCTGCAACTGCATCAATGCATGAAACAGGCGAGTGTCGAGCTGCTCGCCGTGCACGTGGTATTCAAGGCATGAACATGACACCGACCGCTACCGGAGTGACTCGCATGACGACAGCTGCTACTGCCCCGTTCTCTACGTCCGGCACCCTGCCCCCGCCTGTGCATCCGGCCTTCGAGTGGCTGCGCAGTCAGGCCATACCCACGCTGAACGTGGTGCTGGAGGAATACCGCCACCGTGTCACCGGGGCCCAGTATTTCCATCTGGCCAGCGACGACCCGGAGAACGTGTTTCTGGTGGCGCTGCGCACCGTGCCCATGGATTCCACGGGTGTCGCCCACATCCTGGAGCACACCGTGCTGTGCGGCAGTCAGAAATACCCGGTGCGCGACCCCTTCTTCATGATGATTCGCCGCTCGCTCAACACCTTCATGAACGCCTTCACCAGCAGCGACTGGACCGCCTACCCCTTCGCCAGCAAGAACCGCAAGGACTTCCAGAACCTGCTCGAGGTCTATCTCGACGCCGTGTTCTTCTCGCGCCTGCACGAGCTCGACTTCGCGCAGGAAGGCCACCGCCTGGAATTCGCCGAGCCGCAGAATCCGGACAGCCCGCTGCAGTACAAGGGTGTGGTCTACAACGAGATGAAGGGCGCCATGAGCTCCACCAACTCCCTGCTCTGGCAGACGGTGAGCAAGTATCTCTATCCGACCACCACCTACCACTACAACAGCGGCGGCGAGCCCGAGCATATCCCCGATCTGAGCTATGCCGAGCTGAAGGCCTTCTACGACACGCACTACCACCCCAGCAACAGCGTGTTCATGACCTATGGCGACATTCCTGCCGTGGAACACATGGCGCGTTTCGAGACGCTGGCCCTTTCGCGATTCGACAAGCTCGACATCCAAATCCACGTGCGCGACGAGAAGCGCTACTACGCCCCGGTGCGGGTCACGGAAAGCTACCCGTTGCGCGAGGAAGAGGACGAGGCCGAAGGCGACAGCGACAAGACCCATGTGGTGCTGGCCTGGCTGCTCGGCCGCAGCACGGACCTGAAGGAGATGTTCGAGGCTCAGCTGCTCTCCAGCGTGCTGCTGGACAACAGCGCCAGTCCGCTGCTGCAGGTGCTGGAGACCTGCGGACTCGGGTCTGCCCCCTCGCCCATGTGCGGCCTGGAGGACAGCAACCGCGAGATGAGTTTCCTCTGCGGTCTGGAGGGTTGTGCCCAGGATGCCACCGCCGAGGTGGAAACACTGATCCGCAGCACCCTCGAAACCCTGGCGCGCGACGGCGTGCCGCTGGAGCAGGTGGAAGCCTCCCTGCACCAGCTGGAGCTGAGCCAGCGCGAGATCACCGGCGACAGCCATCCCTATGGCCTGCAACTCATCATCGCCAGCCTCGGCAGTGCGGTGCACGGGGGTGATCCACTGAATGTGCTGGACATCGATCCGGCACTGGCGCAGTTGCGCGAGCAGATCAAGGACCCTGACTTCATCAAGGGCCTGATCCGCCGGCTGCTGCTGGACAATGCACACCAGGTGGTGCTGACCATGACGCCGGATGCGCATCTGGCCGCGCGGCAGATGGAAGCGGAAATCCAGCGGCTGCAGGCCATCAAGGACAGTCTCAGTCCGCAGGACACGCAAGCGATTCTCGAGCGCAGCCAGCAGCTTGCGGCGCGCCAGGAAGCGGTGGATGACCCGTCCCTGCTGCCCAAAGTCGGTCTGGCCGATGTACCGGCCGACTTGCCGCAGCTCGTCGCCACCCAGAGCCAC
>JALREE010000007.1 GCA_023256835.1 Pseudomonadales bacterium
GCGGGCGGCACGGTGGCGGCGATGGGCGCGGCCACGCTGCGCGTCGGAACGGGAGCGTCACGGGACACGATCGTCGGCATGATGGCCTCGACCTCCACCATGGCGGTGCCCTTGCTGTGGAAATCCAGCATGTAGGCGGCGGCATAGGACAGGTCGATGATGCGGTCGTTGTGGAAGGGGCCGCGATCATTCACCCGCACCACGATGCTCTTGTTGTTTTCCAAGTTGGTGACGCGCAGGAAGCCGGGTATCGGCATGCTCTTGTGCGCGGCCGAGAGCTGGAACATGTCGTAGACCTCCCCGTTGGAAGTGTCATGACCATGGAACTTCTCACCGTACCAGGACGCGAAACCGCGCTCGCGATAGCCCTGCTCGCTGGGCATCACCTGGTAGGTGCGGCCATTGACGGTGTAGGGACTGCGATTGCCGGCCAGGGTGCGCGGCTCGATGACTGTCTCGACCTCGCGCACCTGGGAAGGATCGAAGGGCGCCGTCGGCCCGCGATCCTGCTGGATGCCGTAGCGGCTGGCCTGATAGGCATCCGAGGCCGACATGGTCGGCGCGCTTGGCTGCGGCGCAGGACTGCTGGCACAGGCGGCCAGCAGGAACAGCGCCAGGGCACTGAGGGCGGGTCGCTGCACGGGATGGGACGTCATGGGGACTTGCTCTCCTGGATGCTCGATGGGGTCATGGAGCCTGCCGGCTCAACGCGGCAGCACGCGCTTGTGAGTCTGTATGGACATGAGAATGCCGAAGCCGATCAGCAGGGTCACGATGGAGGTGCCTCCCTTGCTCACCAGCGGCAGGGGCAGCCCCACCACCGGCATCAGACCGGACACCATGGCCATGTTCACGAACGCATAGAAAAAGAAGGTCAGCACAATGCTGCCGGCCAGCAGTCGACTGAAGGTGTCCTGCGCCGTCAGCGCGATGTAGAAGCCGCGCCCCAGTACCAGCAGATACAGGAAGATCAGGAACAGCACGCCCAGCAGTCCGAACTCCTCGGCCAGCACGGCCAGGATGAAGTCGGTGTTGCTCTCGGGAATGAAGTCGAGCTGGGACTGCGCGCCATTGAGCCAGCCCTTGCCCTGCACGCCGCCGGAGCCGATGGCGATCTGGGACTGGATGATGTTGTAGCCGGCACCCGTCGGGTCCCGATAGGGGTCGAAGAAGGTCAGGATGCGGTTCTTCTGGTGCGGCTGCGCCAGGAAGATGTACCAGGCGGGCGAGGCCGCGAGCACGGCCGTGATGCCGGCGAACACGATCTTCCAGCTGATGCCCGCGAGCAGGACGGTGAAGACGCCGGACATGATCACCATGAGAGCGGTGCCGGTGTCGTTCTGCAACAGGATCAGGACGGCCGGGATCAGGATGATCACGCCGCACACCACCAGGTCCTTGAACTTCGGCGGCAGGGAGCGTGTCGACATGTACCAGGCCAGCATCATGGGCACGAGGAATTTCTCGAGCTCCGAGGGCTGGAAGCTGGGCAGGCCCGGCAGGTCCAGCCAGGCCTTGGCGCCATTGACCTCGGAGCCGATGGCCAGCACCACACCGAGCACCACCAGGCCGCCGACGAACATCAGCGGCGCTCCCCGACGGAAGAAGTCCACCTCGAGCTGCGCCACTGCCGTCATGACCACGAAAGCCACCACGATGGCGGCTGCCTGACGCTGCACGTCGCCCACGTTCTCGCCGCTGGCGCTGAACAGCACCAGCAGACCGTAGGCCGCCAGGCAAAAGAGCGAGAGCACCAGCGGTGGATCAATGCGCAGCGACTGCCAGAACTCGCCACGGCCGGTGGAGAGCTGGTAGAAACGGTCGCCGAGGGGGCGACTGGAACTGCGGGTTGCCATCTGGGTTCAAGCCTTCCTGACAGTTTTCAGCGACGCCGGCTTGCGGCAGCGCGGGTCAATGGTCGTGGTCGTGGTCGTGATCAAGCTCGTCGACCGCGTCATAGGCGGCCAGCGAGACTTCCGGGTAATGCTCGCCTTCGGGCAGCAGATAGGCATCCAGCACTTCGCGGGCCACGGGAAAGGCGACACTGCCGCCCCCGCCGCCGTTCTCGACGAAGACAGCCACCGCAATGCGGGATTTCTCCGAGGCATCGAAGGCGATGAACATGGCATGGGTGCGGAAACGCTCGTCCACTTCCGACTCGTCGCGATTGCCGGCGCTGTCCACACGGAACTCCACCACCTGCGCCGTGCCCGACTTGCCGCCCATGGGGTATGGCAGCGGGCGGCCGCTCTCGCGCAGCACCGGATAGGCCGAGCCCTCGTGACGCCGGTTGTTTGGGTCGTAAGGCTTGTTCACGACATCGACCATGGCATTGCGCACCAGTTCGACCTGCTCTTGCGAGGGCAACAGCTGGCGCGAGGCCGCAGTGTCCTCGAAGATGACATCGGTGATCTCGCCGTCACTGCCGATGGTGCCCTTGAGCAGGCGCGGCTGCCTGATCACCCCGTGATTGGCAATGGCGGCGGCGGCCGAGGCCATCTGCAGGGTGGTGGCCTGGAAGATGCCGTTGCCGATACCCTCATAGGGCGTCTCCCCGACATACCAGGGCTCGTTGCGATTCTCGCGCTTCCAGGCCTCGGACGGCACGATGCCGACGCTGGCTTCCGGGATGTCGATCGCGAGGTTCTGCCCGAAGCCGAAAGTCAGCAGGTAGTCGTGGATCTTGTCGATGCCCAGATCCACGGCCAGCTGATAGAAATAGGTGTTGCAGGATTGATAGATGGCGCGGCGCAGATCGATGGCCCCGTGGCCGCTCTTGTCCACCCACCAGGTCCAGTCGTAGTAAGGGCGTGAACGGCCTTGCAGACGGAAATAGCCCGGGTCCCCGATGACCGTCTCGGGCGTGATGACACCGTTGTAGAGACCGGCGAGTCCGATGAAGGGCTTGATGGTGGAGCCCGGCACGCGCGACGCGATGGCGCGATTGAACAACGGGGTGTGGCCGGAGCGGTTCAGCTCGGTGAGCTGGTCGCGGCTGATGCCGGTCACGAAGAGGTTCGGGTCGTAGCCGGGCTTGCTCACCATGGCCAGCACGCCGCCCGTGGCCGGGTCGATGGCGACGACAGCGCCGCGTCGCTCACCCAGAGCCCGCTCCGCCGCCGCCTGCAGCCGGCTGTCCAGGTGCAGCACGATGTCGCGTCCCGGCACAGGGTCAGTGCGATCGAGCACTCGCATCACCTGTCCGCGATTGTTCTTCTCGACGGTTTCGTAACCGACCGTGCCATGCAGCATGTCTTCGTAGGTCTTCTCGATGCCCGTCTTGCCGATCTGATGCGTGCCGCGGTAGTTCTCCGCTTGCTCCGGCGACATGGCCTCGAGCTCTTCCTTGTTGATCTCGGAGACATAGCCGATGGCGTGGGCTGACATGTCGGCAAAGGGGTAATGTCGCACCAATTGCGCCTCGACGGCGAAGCCCGGCAGCATGTGCTGGTTCACCGCGATGGCGGCGATCTCTTCCTCGCTCAGCTGGTAGCGCAAGGGCACTGATGTGTGCGGCACCGCCCGGCGACTCTGCCGGGTGCGATACTGCTCGATGTCATCGTCCGAGAGATTGATGACCGATCGCAACAGATCGAGCGAGACATCCAGGTTGGTCGCCGTCTCGCGCACGACCGTGAGGTTGAAGATGGGGCGATTATCGGCCAGCAGCACCCCGTTGCGATCGTAGATCAATCCGCGGTTCGGCGAGACATACTGGGAATGCAGGCGGTTGCCATCGGAACGTGCGGCGAAGTACTCGTAACGGTAGATCTGCAGATAGGCCATCCAGGAGGCCAGGCAGGCAAGCAGCAGCAGGACGAGTATTCCAGCGACGATCATGCGCCCGGTGAATATCAGGGTCTCGCGCTCATGATCATTCAGCTTGAATTTTTCTGCCATGGTTCCTTCAGTCTGGTGCCGGCCTTTGCTCTGAGACAAACTTTTCGCGCGAAAGTTTTGTCGGCGCCACGATGCGATTCACATCAGGCTCGGTGATACGGGTGTCCGTTGAGCAAGGTCCACGCCCGGTAGATCTGTTCAGCGACGACGATTCTAACCAATGGGTGCGGCAATGTTAACGCCGACAAGGACCATTTTTCGTCGGCGCGCTGCAGGCAGGCCTCGCCCAGTCCATCCGGGCCACCGACCAGCAGCACAATGTTGCGACCATCACACCGGATCGCATCGAGCCGCTGCGCGAGTGCTTCAGTGGACAAGCGCAAGCCTGTGACCTCGAGTGCCACCACATGATCCTGAGCCCGCACGCGCGCGAGCAGTGCGTCGGCTTCCTTGCGCACGGCCTGCTCGACATCCTGCCCCTTGCCACGCCGCCCAAGCGGCACATCGCTCAACTGCAACGCGAATTCCGCGGGCAAGCGCTTGCTGTATTCGGCGACACCCGCATCCACCCAATCGGGCATGCGTCCGCCCACACTAAGCAGAGTGATCTTCATCCCTGACCGTCTTGCGCGCCGCCTTGGCGGCGCTGGAATCGAAATTCCACAAATCCTCGAGACTGTAGAGCGTGCGAGTGCGCGCCAGCATGACGTGGACGATCACGGCGCCCAGGTCCACCAGGATCCATTCGGCCTGCAGTCGGCCTTCTTCACCGAGCACGGGCTGACCCGCCTCCTTGGCGCGCTTGCTGACTTCATCGGCCAGCGAACGCAGATGCGTGGTCGATGTGCCGGTGACGATGATCATGTAGTCGGCGATGGGCGTGAGCTTCTGCACATTCAGGCAGACAATGTCCTGCCCTTTCATTTCCTCGAGCGCATGGACAGCCAGCGCCGACAGTTCCTGTGTATTCAAACCGGGTCATTCCTCATGGTTGGGTAACGGGCAGCGCCCGCATCGTTGGCTGTGTAGAGTCCGTGCATGTCAATGTAGTCCCGCACGCAGGCAGGCAGCAGCCTGCTGGAGTCGCGCCTTGATTGCAGTGCCTCGCGCACAGCGGTGGACGAAATGTCCATCTGCATGTTCCTGCTGCGCAGCACGGCGCCACAGGGATGTTCGAACAATGCCTGAACGGTGTCGACCTGGCACCTGCCAAGCAGATCGGTCAGCGTCGGCGACAATGACCAGGCCGCGCCCGGCCGACTGACCACCAGCAGATGAGCCAGCTCGAGAAGCTGCGACCAGCGCTGCCAGCGCTCGAGCCCCGCGAAGGCATCCTCACCCAGCACGAGCACCAGACTCGCAGCGGGGAACTCGTTGCGCAGCGAGCACAACGTGTCCACCGTGTAGGAGATCTCCTGACGCCGACACTCGCGATCATCGATCACGATGCGCGCGAGGTCCTGCGTTGCGAGTCTCAGCATGGCCAGCCGCGCCTGCGTCGACGCAGCGGCAAGTGCGCGATGACCGGGCAGATGACAGGGCACCATGTGCAGCGCATCCAGCGTGAGTTCTTCCAGCGCCAGACGGGCCAGCTGCAAGTGCCCGAGATGCACGGGATCGAACATGCCACCCAGCATGCCGATGCGATGTGCGCTCATCTCATTCCCTGATCTGGCCATCGCCCAGCACAATGTATTTCTGGGAGGTCAGACCCTCCAGCCCCACCGGACCGCGGGCGTGCAGCTTGTCGGTGGAGATGCCGATCTCGGCGCCCAGGCCGTACTCGAAGCCATCCGCGAAACGCGTCGAGGCATTCACCATCACCGAGCTGGAATCCACCTCGCGCAGGAAGCGTTGTGCGCGGGAAAAGTCCTCCGTCACGATGGCTTCGGTGTGGGCCGAACTGTAGCGGGCAATGTGAGCGATGGCCTCGTTCATGTCATCGACGACCTTGATGGCCAGGATGGGTGCCAGGTATTCCGTGAGCCAGTCCAGTTCGACGGCTTCCAGGATATCCGGCAGCAAGGCGCGCGTGCGCTGGCAGCCACGCAGCTCGACGCCGGCACGGGCGTAGGCCTCCCCGAGGGCAGGCAACACCTGCGCCGCGATGCCTTGCGCCACCAGCAGGGTTTCCATGGTGTTGCAGGTGCCGTAGCGATGGGTCTTGGCGTTGAAGGCGATGCGCAGCGCCTTGTCGATATCCGCCTTGTCGTCGATGTAGACATGGCAGTTGCCATCGAGATGCTTGATCACGGGCACCCGGGCATCGGCGCTGATGCGCTCGATCAGCGACTTGCCGCCGCGCGGCACGATCACGTCGACGTACTCCGGCATCGTGATCAGACGCCCCACCGCCGCACGATCCGGCGTGGCCACGACCTGGACCGCGTGTTCCGTAATGCCGGCGGCGCGCAGGCCTTCGCCGATGCAGCGGGCCAGCGCCTGGTTGGAATGCAGGGCCTCGGAACCGCCACGCAGGATCACGGCATTGCCGGACTTCAGGCACAGACTGGCCGCCTCGCAGGTGACATTGGGGCGCGACTCGTAAATGATGCCGACCACGCCCAGCGGCACGCGCATCTTGCCCACCTGGATGCCGGACGGGCGATAGCGCAGATCGGAGATGGCACCCACGGGGTCTTCCAATGCAGCCACCTGCAGCAGGCCCTCGATCATGCCGTCGATGCGCGCCGGTGTCAGGGCCAGCCGATCGAGCATGGCGGCATCCAGACCCTTGTCACGTCCGGCGGCCAGGTCCTGCGCATTGGCGCTGGCGATGTCGGCCCGTTGCGCGGCAATGGCATCGGCCATGGCACGCAGCGCCGCGTTCTTCTGCGCTGTGCCGGCACGCGCCGTTTCACGCGCAGCCGCGCGCGCCTGACGACCGAGAGCCGTCATGTAGTGATCGATGTCGATGCTGGCCGCAGCTGCCGTCGTGCCCGTCATTGCCGTTCCCGCCTGATGAAAAAGTGGCGCATTATAGCCTCGCGGCCCGCCACGGGACAAAGAAACAGTCAGCGAGAGCTCAAATATCGTTTTGCAGACTCAATTCGGCAGGATACGGCCGCATGTACCAGGAATCGCGGATGTAGTCGTTGGGGTGCTTGCGGAAGAAGTGGTTGAGCAGGGTGATGGGCACGATCAGGGGCACCTGCCCCTGCTTGTAGGCGGCGATGGCCTCGCTCAATTCGGCCTTGTCGTCCGGACCGAGATGCTTTTTCAAGTAGCCCTGCACATGCTGCAGCACATTGGCGTGGCGCCCGCGCGTGGCACGACGCCGCAGCGCCGCCATGAGCGAGCGCAGATAGACCGGCGCCACCTCGGCGAGCGTGGCACGCGTGGTGCCGGCCACCAGCGGGCCGAGTTCACGATAGGTCTGCGGGCAGTGGGACATCAGAATCAGCTTGTGTCGGGCGTGGAAATTCACCAGGCCGGCCACGCTGAGCCCTTCAGTCAGAAGCGCCTTCCAGCGCGCCATCACGTAGACACGCTGAATGAAGTTCTCGCGCAGCACCGGGTCCCCCAGACGCCCTTCTTCCTCCACCGGCAAGTCGGGGAAGTTGCGCATCAGCGTGGCGGCATAGATGCCGGTGCCGTCGCGCCGGGCCATGTGGGTCTCGTAGACCTTCACCCGCTCCATGCCACAGCTGGGCGAGGCCTTCTTGAGAATGTAGCCGCACAGCTGCGCGTGCCAGTCACGCTGGGCATCGGCGCAGTCTGTCAGGGCCTGGGTGTAGTCGAGGGATTCGTCCACCGTGGACACGCAGCGCACCGCATCGCCTGCTGCAATCAGGCGGATGGGGCGGCGGGGAATGCCCAGCCCGATGGCCACTTCGGGACAGAAGGCGCGGAACTCGAAGTAGCGGCCGAGGGTTTTTTCCACATAACTGTCGAGCTGGTGCTGACCGTCGAAGCGAACCTTCTGACCCAGCAGGCAGCTGCTGATGCCCACGGGAATGCGCTCGATCTGCATCAGCGTGCCGCCTGCGGCCCGATGGCTTCAGCCGAGTCGGCATATTGCGCGACAATGCGATCGACCTCTGCGCGGAAGGATGGCGAGTAGTTCATGCGCGTGGCCACCCAGGCGTCGCGCACCGCTTTCACCCGCATGGTGGACACCCAGCGGTTCATGCGCGGCTCGAATTCGTCGCGGTCGAACAGTCCCTGCTCGAACTGGTAATGGGAGTTCTCCCACTCGCGCCACACGCCGGCCAGGAAATAGGCATGCTGGACGGCTTCACCAGGCGTGAGCTCCTGCCCGGCAGTGACCTTGGCGATGGTGTCGGCCAGCTCGATTTCGGTGGCCACCCACTCCGAGAACATCATCTGCTTCTCGGAAATGGCATCCCTGGTCTGGGAGCGCATCATGTCGGTGTTCTGGCGAATCTCTAGGCCCAGGAACACAATACCCATGATGACAGCGATACTGGCGGACAGATTCATCCAGTCAGTGGCTTTGCTCATTGTTGTCTTCTCCTTGCGCCATCGGATCGGGTGCATCCCAGCCCAGCGACGCGATTGTCAACTCGCCTGCAATCAATCGCAATTTCTGCTCTCGCGGCAGCTTCTTCAGTCGGTGTTCCAGCACACTGGCCTGCGCGCGGGTCCCGACTGCCGTCCTGTATACCAGCTCGAGCGGGCCTTTGCCACGCAGATAACGCGCGGCTTGCGAGCCCCCTCGCACGTGTTCCGCGAAGCGGCGCTCGACATCGGTGGTGATGCCGGCATACAGGCTGCCTTGACGGCAGCGGATCAGGTACAGATGCCAGCCTGCGTCAGATCCCATCGTGCCCTCCCGTCCAGAGACCGTTCGACTGGCGGGCCCGGCCTTCTGCCTCCAGCTTCAGCAGATGGGCAAGCAGTGTGCGACAGGCCAGGGGCAGCAAGGCCGGGGCAATGTCGTCGTAGACCTGGTCGGCCAGCGCCTGCAGGGACAGAGGACGGGACTGCTGGGCCAGTGCCGCCAGCAGCTTGCTCTCGCGGCGCGCGCGGTGGCGCAGCAGGGTCTCGATGACCTGCAGCGGCTGGTGCATCAGCTGCCCGTGTGCCGGGGCCAACGCCCGCAGAGGCAATGCCTTGAGCCCTTCCAGCGCCTGCAGATACAGCCGCATGCAGCCGTCGGGCGGCGCGATCACTGGCGTCATGCCGTCCAGGATGTGGTCCCCGGTGAACAGCAGGCCATCCTGCTCCAGCAGGAAGCACAGATGATTGGAGACATGCCCGGGCGTGTGGATCAGGCGCATGCTGAACTCGCCGCAGTCGATGCGCTCAGCGTCGTGGAAAAGACGTGTCGCCTGGAAGGACGGGTCCTGACCGCTGCCGGGCGGCGGCGGCAGGCCGATGACCTGGGCGCCGGTCTGCGCCTGCAGCGGTGCCGTGCCAGGCGAGTGGTCCCCATGGGTATGGGTCACGAAGATCCAGTCGACGGGACGCCCCCCGGCGAGATCGAGGATGGCCTGAAGATGCAGCGCGTCGCGCGGTCCGGGGTCAAGCACCGCCAGGCGGCGCGAGCCAATGACATAGGTGTTGGTGCCCGGGCCGGTCATCGGGCCGGCATTGCGCGCGAGCAGGCGCTGCACCGGCACGCTGCCGATTCCCACCGTCTCTGGCACGCCTGCCATCATGCCCCGCTCTCCACCCAGGCGGGCCGCAGCCCGCGATGCGACGCATGATAGCCGGATAGCGACGGAGCGAGAAACGGGCTGCGCAGAGCTTCAGGGTCTGCTCCCCACCCACGTTCGGCGCTGGCATTCGAGCCCGTTTCGGGATATAAAGTGCGCCTTTAAAAACCCCGGCGCGTATCCCGATCGATCCTTTTTCCTGTCC
>JALREE010000065.1 GCA_023256835.1 Pseudomonadales bacterium
GCAAAGAAGGCGCCATCGCCCGCGACCTGCTGCCCGAACTCAATGCCCGCCTGCGCTTTCTGAACAAGGTGGGCCTGGGTTATCTGAGTCTGGACCGGGCCGCGCCCACCCTCAGCGGCGGCGAGGCGCAGCGCATTCGCCTGGCCTCGCAGCTCGGCTCCAATCTGCAGGGCGTGTGCTACATCCTGGACGAACCCACCATCGGCCTGCATGCGCGCGACAATGCCCGCCTGATCGGCACGCTGCGCGAGCTGCAGCAGCAAGGCAACACGGTGATCGTGGTGGAGCACGATGACGCCACCATGGCCGAGGCCGACCACCTGATCGATGTCGGCCCCGGAGCCGGCAGCCGAGGCGGCGAGATCGTCGCCCAGGGGACGCTCAAAGAACTCAAGCAGAGTCCGGCCTCGCTGACCGGGCAGTTCCTGGCCCGGCCCCTGCGCCACCCGCTGCCCGACCTGCGCGATGACGCGGCACGGGCCGCCCTCGCGCCGGAAAGCCTGCGCATCGAAGGCGCCACGCTGCACAATCTGCGCAGCCTGGATGTGGCGATTCCCCTGCGCCGCCTGGTGGCCGTGAGCGGCGTCAGCGGCAGCGGCAAGAGCAGCCTTGTTCGCGGCGTGCTGTACGACAACCTGCGCGCGCTGCTGGCCACCAAGGGCACGCGGCGCAAGGCCCCGGCGCCGAGCGGCTGCAGCGCCCTGCAGGGCTGGGAGAGCGTGGACCGCCTGCTGCAGGTGGACCAGACGCCCATCGGCAAGACGCCCCGCTCCTGCCCCGCCAGCTACATCGGCATCTTCGACCCGATTCGCAAACTGTTCGCCGAGACGGTGGATGCGCGCCTGCGCGGCTACGGGCCAGGTCGCTTCTCCTTCAATGTGGCCGGCGGACGCTGCGAGACCTGCGCGGGCAATGGCATGCGCCGCATCGAGATGAGTTTCCTGCCCGACGTGCGCGTGGCCTGCGAGGAATGCCACGGCTGGCGTTTCAACGAAGACACGCTCGCGGTGCGCTACAAGGCGCGGCACATCGGCGAGGTGCTGGCGATGAATGTGGACCAGGCGGTTGAATTCTTCGCGCCGGTGCCTCAGGTGCACCATGCGCTGCGCCTGCTGCAGGATGTCGGCCTGGGCTATCTCACGCTCGGGCAGCAGAGCCCCACCCTGAGTGGCGGCGAGGCCCAGCGCATCAAGCTGGTGACGGAACTGGCGAAGGCGAGTCCGGCCGCTGCCCTGCGCCGCAATGCACGCCAGCATGTGCTCTACATCCTGGACGAACCCACGGTGGGGCTGCACATGGCTGATGTGGAGAAGCTGCTGCGGGTGTTGCACCGTCTGGTGGATGCGGGCAACAGCGTGATCGTGATCGAGCACAATCTGGACGTGATCGCCGAAGCGGACTGGGTCATCGACATGGGCCCGGAAGGCGGCCGCGAGGGCGGCACCGTGGTGGCTGAGGGCAGCCCGGCGCGGGTGGCGAAGTCAAAAAAGTCACGGACGGCGCCGTATCTGCAGAAAATTCTGGGTACACCGCAAAGCGAGTCTTCCCGATAGACCGGAATCCGTCTTGCGGGCGGGGCAGGGATCGCGGACACGCTGTGAATACCTCCCTGTACGCTCGGCGCGCGCCTTCCGACCGCCATGGATGGCGGAAGTGCCGGAAATGCAGGAGCATTTTCCGGCCATGGCGCGCGACGGTCCGCTATCCCTGCCCCGCCCGCAAGACTCCGTGCCAGCGATTGATCCAAGGTATATGCCCACGATTGCTGCACACCCTTTGGGGAGAGGCCAAGGTCGAAGCCTGGGCTTGGCCACCTCACCCGCGACAAGACGGTGGATTGGACACGAGCAGCGCGCACAGGGGTCGATGCGGCGGGGCTTGGGGTGACGGCGAGTCAGCCGACCGTCGAGCGCCAGGGATGGCGCTCGGCGAGCCTACAGGGACGTACTTGCGGCGTGTCGGCGGACTCGCCGCCACCCCGAGACCCGCCGCCACTCACCCAAGAAGCACTACTTGAACACCACCGTC
>JALREE010000079.1 GCA_023256835.1 Pseudomonadales bacterium
CTATACTGACGGCAAAGCACCACCCGAAATCCGGGAGAATCGACATGGACGACAAGACCCGCACCGAGCTGGAGGCTGCCGCCTTCCGCCGCCTGGTCGAGCATCTGCGCGGCCGGCCCGAGGTGCAGAACCTCGACCTGATGAACCTCGCCGGGTTCTGTCGCAACTGCCTGGCCAAATGGTATGCCGCTGCCGCCCAGGACAAGGGGCTGGCAGTGGACTACGAAGCGGCCCGGGAAATCGTTTACGGCATGCCTTACGCGCAGTGGAAGGAAAAGTTCCAGCTGCCCGTCAATCCGCAATAGCTTACAAGGGAGAGGCCCTGCAGGGCCGTGGTCAGTGCGAAGGTGCTGGTCACGGTTCTGCAGTGTCTACACACCCGCAGCCCCCTCCAGCCTCAGAGCGTCTCCGCTTCCACATTGAACAGCTTGGTGCGCACCAGGTGCCGGTATTCGTTGGGCGTGATGGCATTGACGCGCTTGAACAGCGTGGAGAAATGACTCGTGTCCTGATAGCCCACCGCATAGGCGATCTCCGCAATGCTCAAGTTGCTCTGCTTGAGCAGGGCCTTGGCCTGCTGCAGGCGCACTTCCTGCAGGTACTGCAGTGGCGTCTGCCCCGCCGCAAGACGAAAGCGCCGATTGAAAGAGCGCACGCTGATGTCGAACTTCGCGGCCAGTGTCTTAAGCGTCACCTCGTTCTGATAATGCTGTTTCAGCCACTCCTGGATCTTGATGATCTGCTCGTCGTGGTGGGTGTCCTTTTCCTCGCTGGCCAGCAGCATGGACTCGTAGGAGCGCTTGAGCTCGTGCGTGAAATGATGGGAGACCTCGTCAGCCACCGCGGGCGTGAACAGCCGTTCCACAAAATGCAGCATGACATCGCGCACTGCGTTCACGCTGCCGGTGCAATAGAGTCGGTCGGCATGGGTGATGAAGCGCTTGCGCTGCAGGGTCACGCGCGGGTAACGCTTGCGGAAGTCATCGAAGTAATACCAGTGCGTCGTGGCGTTGCGACCGTCCAGCAGCCCGGCTTCTGCCAGGAAATAACTGCCGGTGCCGACACTGCAGATGGTCGCACCCTGCGCATACTGCGTGCACAGCCAGGCCGTGATGGCAGGATTGGCCTGCACCACGGCATTGGGATTGCCCCACAGGGCGGGAATGAAGATCAAATCAGTGTGCGCGATGTCGGCAAGACTGTGTTCCGGCTGCACGCGGATGCCGCCGACCATGGGCAGGGGCTGCCCGTCGGCACTGGCGACCACGAAGCGGTGTTCGTCCTTGCGGCGCCGGCGGATGCGCTGGATGACCTCGGCAGCCTGAATCATCTCCAGCGGAATCGTGATACTGGAGGCCAGCGCGCTCTCGATGGCGAGCAGGGTGACGTGCTTCATCGCTCACCCTGGTAGGACACCCGCAGCACATACCACTCGCGCCGCCCGCCAGGGGTCTCGATGCTCACCTCGCTGTCCTGCGCCTTGCCCAGCAGGGCGCGGCCCAGCGGGGCGTCCACACTGATGTAGCCGGGCTTCTCCGCGATCTCGTCCTGACCCACGAGGCGGAACTCGTGCTCCGCCCCTTCTTCATCTTCCAGCGTCACCCAGGCCCCGAAATAGATGCGCGAGGGGTCGCTGGGGGGCTTGTCCACCACAGTGAGCAGTTCCAGGCGCTTGCGCAGATGGCGCACCCGGCGGTCGATCTCGCGCAGCCGCTTCTTGCCGTAGATGTATTCGGCGTTCTCGGAGCGATCGCCCAATGCGGCCGCATCGGCCACCTGCTGTGTCACCAGTGGGCGTTCGACGCGCCACAGATGGTTGAGTTCGTCGCGCAGGCGTTGCTCGCCTTCGACGGTGATGTAGTTCGAGATTCGTGGGCGGGGTTTGTCGTCTGCCATCATGCATTGCGGTCGGGCCGCTTCCTGGGGTCAAGGCACTGGCGGCCGTGCATCGGCCGTCGCGATCAGGCTGGCACGATAGCCGAATTCCGCCGGCTTGGCATCAGTCCAGGGGCAGGGGCAGCTGCCGGCGTGCGGGATGCAGGGTGTAAGAGGAGGCGCTTTCCTGCACGCCCCCCAGCGGTTCCAGGCGCACGCCAAGGCCGATCAGCCGCACGGCCCTGTCGCCGCGCGCATGGGCTTCGCGGCACAACTGCTCATAGCCGGTGAGGTCCGTCTCCAGCGAGCTGGCCTCGATGGTGGTGGACACGAAATTGTCGAACTTGAGCTTGAGGTATTTCTTGCTGACCCGGTACTGCCCCAGTGCGTGCTGAAGCCTGGCGAGCATCTGGCGATGCAGCTCGGGCAGCTCGGCCAGGACGGCCTCGAGCGTAGGAAGGTCGGCGGGGAAGGTGTTCTCGACGCTGAGGGACTTGCGCGTGCGGTCGGTCACCACCGGCCGTTCGTCGATGCCGCGGCAGAGCCGGTGCAGACTGCTGCCAAAACTGCCGAAGTGCTCGGCCAGCGCGGCCTCGCCCAGGGCGCGCAGGTCCTCGCAGGTGTGGATGCCCATGGCATTGAGGCGGGCGGCGGTGACCTTGCCCACGCCGAAGAGCTTCTGCACCGGCAGGGCGCGCACGAAGGCATCCACCTCGTGGGGTTTGACGACGAACTGGCCGTCGGGCTTGTTCCAGTCGCTGGCGATCTTGGCGATGAACTTGTTGGGGGCGATGCCGGCGGAGAGCGTGATGCCAACACTCTCGCGCACCCGCTGCCGGATCTCGCGGGCGATGAGCGTGGCGCTGCCCTGGCAGGCCGTGGCGGCGCTGACGTCGAGATAGGCTTCGTCCAGGGACAAAGGCTCGATGAGCTCGGTGTAGTCGCGGAAAATACGGTGCACGGC
>JALREE010000188.1 GCA_023256835.1 Pseudomonadales bacterium
TGAAAAATATTACAAATGATGAATATTATGCAAAACTCCCAATTGAAGAAAAGACAAATGAACATATCGAAGAAGAAATTATTTACGTATTAGAGGATGATGAATCTGATAATAAAATAGATGAATCATTGGAAGAAGAACCAGAACAATGCGTTGGCCTTCATCCGGTTGAATTGATGGGTGCGAGGGTCCTGGCCTGCTGTTGATGGTGGGTCGGGACCGGGGCGGGGTGGCGGCGGAGTCGATCAGGACACGCCGTGAACCCATCCCTGGGGGCTCGGCTCGCCGCCATCCAGGCGGCTCACGGTCCTGCTCGACCCCGCCGCCACCCCGCCCCGATCCGTCCTCGATATCACACCCTGACGACAAGCCCTTCGCGCCCTGGTGGTGAGAGTGTGTGGCACCGCACTCCGAAGCGCCGCTCGCGACACTCCCCCGAGAAGAATCGCTGGCACTGAATGAGAAGCAGGGGCTGGGTTGGGCTTGCAGGACCGTCAGCCGCCACGGCCGGAAAATGCTCCTGCATTTCCGGCACTCCCGCCATCCATGGCGGTCGGATGGCGGGCGCCGAGCTTACAGGGACGTACTTGCAGCGTGTCCTGAAAGCCAGCACCCGGCGTCGGCTTCCATCACTTACCAGTCAAGAAGGATTCTTCTCATACACCACAAAACTGTAGGGATAGGGATTCGCCCCTCCCGCCGCGAAATCCTCGCGGGCGCACTCCTGCCAGGCAGCCAGATCCAGCGCAGGGAAATACGCGTCGCCTTCCACGTACGCGTGCACCTGGGTGAGGTAGAGACGCTGCGCGCGCGGCAGCGCCAGGGCGTAGATCTGCGCGCCACCTATCACCACCGCTTCCTCGGCCCCGTCGATCAGACAGATCTTCTCGGCTAGTGCCAATGCCTCGTCCAGCGAGCTCACCACCCGCGCACCTGCCGCCGTGAAGCCGGCATCGCGGGTGATCACGATGTTGGTGCGGCCGGGCAGCGGCCGGCCGATGGAATCCCAGGTCTTGCGCCCCATGATGACGGGCTTGCCCAGGGTGACTCGCTTGAAGTACTTCAGGTCTTCCGGCAGATACCAGGGCAGCGCATTGTTGCGGCCGATGGTGCGATTGCGGGACATGGCCCAGATCAAGGCAAGTTTCATGCGCCCTCCTCTCGACAGGTCGACCGGCTCACACAGCCACGGGCGCCTTGATGTGCGGATGCGATTCATAACCGACGAGCTCGAAATCGTCGAACACATAGCTGAAGATGTCCGCAGGTCGGCGCTTGATATGCAGTCGCGGCAGGGGCAGTGGCTGTCGTGTGAGCTGCAGACGCGCCTGCTCCAGATGATTGCTGTAAAGATGCGTGTCGCCGCCGGTCCAGATGAAATCCCCCACGTCGAGATCGCCCTGCTGCGCCACCATGTGGGTCAGCAGGGCATAGGACGCGATATTGAACGGCACCCCCAGAAAGGTATCGGCCGAACGCTGATAGAGCTGGCAGGAAAGGCGACCATTGGCCACGTAGAACTGGAACAACGAATGGCATGGCGGCAGGGCCATCTGGTCCACATAGGCAGGGTTGTAGGCCACCACCATCAGGCGGCGGGAATCCGGGTTGCGGCGAATCTGCTCGATCAGCTTGCTGATCTGGTCCACCGACTGCCCGTCCGGGCCGGGCCAGGAGCGCCACTGGTAGCCGTACACCGGCCCCAGATCGCCGTTCTCGTCGGCCCATTCGTCCCAGATGGAGACGCCGTTCTCCTTCAGATAGCGGATATTGGTGTCGCCGGAAAGAAACCACAGCAGCTCGTGAATGATGGAGCGCAGGTGCAGTTTCTTCGTCGTGAGCACCGGGAAGCCCTGGGCCAGATCGAAACACATCTGATGGCCGAACACCGAAAGCGTGCCTGTGCCGGTACGATCGCCCTTGGGCGTGCCTTCGTCGAGAATGCGCTGCAGCAGATCGAGATATTGCTTCATGGGGAGACACGTCCGGTAGGGTCGTTCGCATAGGCCAGCTTAAGGAGCCAGAGACCGACGATGATCATGGGCAGCGAGAGCACCTGCCCCATCGTCATCCACTCCAGCGCCACGAAACCGAGCCAGGAATCGGGCTCGCGATAGAATTCGACGAAGAAGCGCTGCAGGCCGTAGCCCAGCGCGAACAGTCCTGACACGGCGTACCGCGGGCGTGCTCGTGAAGAGAACCACCACATCAGGCCAAAAAGCAGGATGCCTTCGAGCGCGAACTGGTAGAGCTGTGAGGCATGCCGCGGCGCATCGTCCACATGGGGGAACACCATGCCCCAGGGCACGTCGGTGGGGCGACCCCAGAGTTCACCGCCGATGAAATTGCCGAGACGTCCTGCGCCCAGCCCGAAGGGCACCAGCGGCGCGATGAAATCGATCACCTCGAAGTAAGGCTTCTGCAGTTTGCCGGCGTACCAGTACAAGGCAGCCATCACGCCCAGGAAGCCGCCATGGAAGGACATGCCGCCCTCCCACACGCGCAGCAGCCAGAGCGGGTCGTCCAGCAGGCGGTCGGCGTTGTAGAACAGGGCCGAGCCGATGCGGCCGCCCAGCACCGCGCCGAGTGCCCCGTAGAAGATGAGATCGGCGATCTGCTCGTCATTCCATTGTCCTGGCGCGCGCGCCGCACGCACCTTGGCCAGCCACCACGCGCCCCCGAAGGCAACGATGTACATGAGGCCGTACCAGTGCACCGAGAGCGGGCCGAGCGAGAAGGCGACGGGATCGAACTGCGGATAGGTCAGCATGCGGGGCTACTTGAACGGGAGAGCCTGAGGAGTGGTGATGCTAGCGTCGAGGCCCTGGCAAGGCAAGGCGCAAGAAGTGAGGGGGGTGAGGCTGACACCCACCTCCTTGCGGGGGTCAGCGCTCGATACATCCCTATGCCGCTTCATCTCCTGAAGCCATCCTGCGTTGCATTATCCTGATTTGATTGAGGATTTCTGTAGGAATATTGCCATGAATGCAAAATAAACAGGGCAATTGTCCCTCCGCAGAGGCAGTTGGTCGCAGATCCCGCCTGGGTGGTCTCAGTTGTTGCGCGAAGTGCGCAGCAGTCGATCGACACCCGCCTTGTAGAGGGCCAGGTCCACGTGATGACGCACCTGCTGGGCGTCGTCCATGACGATGACTTCAGCCAGCAGCTCACGTGCGACACTCAGCGGCACACTGCGGATCACGGCCTTCACCTTGAGCAGGGTCGTGGCGTTCATGGAGAGGATGTCGAAACCCATGGCCATCAGCAGGATGGCGGCACCCGGGTCGCCTGCCATCTCGCCGCAGATGCTGACGGGGCGATTCTCCAGATGGGCCTCCGAGACGACATGTTGCAGCGCCTGCAGAACGGCCGGGTGGAAGGAGGAATACAGGCTTGCCACGCGGGGATTGTTGCGGTCCACAGCCAGCAGGTACTGCGTGAGGTCATTGCTGCCCACGGAGATGAAATCCACCAGTCGGCAAAGGGCACGGGTCTGATACACCGCGGCCGGCAACTCGATCATGACGCCGATGGGCGGCATGTGCACATCGAAGCCTTCTTCGCGCAACTCGCGCCACGCGCGCTTGATGATGGCGATCGAACCCGAGACTTCCTGCACGTTGGAAATCATGGGCAACATGATCTGCAGATTGTCCAACCCGGCGCTGGCCCGGATCATGGCGCGCACCTGGGCAATGAAGATCTCGGGGTGATCGAGGGTGACCCGGATGCCGCGCCAGCCCAGGAAGGGGTTCTCTTCCTCGATGGGGAAATAGGGCAGGGCCTTGTCACCGCCGATGTCGAGCGTGCGCATGGTCACGCGCTTGGGCGCGAAGGCCTGCAACTGCTCGCGATAGATATCGGCCTGTTCGAGTTCGCTGGGAAAGCGTTCCGCCAGCAGGAAAGGCACCTCGGTGCGGAACAGGCCGATGCCCTCGGCGCCGTGGTCGAGCGAGCGCACCACATCGGACATCAGGCCGGTGTTCACCCAGAGGTTCACCCGGTGATGATCGGGCGTCTCGCAGGGCAGGTGAATCAAGCCCTCGAGCCCCTTCACCAGCTGCTGCTCTTCCTTGATGACTTCGCGGTAGCGGTTGCGCAGTTGATCGGAAGGATTGCTGTAAACCTGGCCGTTGTAGCCATCCACGACCAGCTCGCGCCCGTCCAGCTGGCGGTAGGGCAGATCCACCACGCCCATGGCCGTGGGAATGCCCATGGTGCGGGCAATGATCGCGACGTGGGAATTGCCCGAGCCCCGCACCGACACCAGGCCCAGCAACTTCTCCTTGGGCACTTCGGCCAGCATGGCAGCTGTCAGTTCCTCGCCCACCAGAATGGTGTCGTCCGGGTATTCCGCCTTCACCACATCGTGGTCCTGCAGATAGAACAGCACCCGGCTGCACAGGTCCTTGATGTCGGCGGCACGCTCGCGCAGGTAAGGGTCCTTCATCAGCTCGAAGGTGCGCACATGGTCCATGGCCACATCGGCCAGAGCGCCCTGCGCCCAGTTGCCGGCACGGATGCGCTCTTTCACCTCACGCCCCAGGGCTTCGTCGTCCAGCATGCGCAAGTAGACCGCGAAGAGTTCGCGCTCCTCGGGCCGCAGACGGGTTTCCAGCGAGCTGGCCAGGCGGCTCATGTCGTCGCGCACCGACTGCAGGGCGCGATTGAAGAATTCCACTTCCTTTTCCACATCGGTGCAGACACGCGCCGGGATCAGGTCGAGATCGGCCGGGGGAAAGACCACCACGGCATGCCCGATGGCGACGCCCGTGGAGCCTGCCACGCCGCTGAAGCTGGTGTCGGACTTGCGCTGTCCGGACGGACTCATGCCCTGAATGGCGCCGGTGGCTTCGGCGGCCGCGATGACGCCGGCCAGCTGGGCCGACAGCGTGATCAGGAAGGCTTCCTCGCCTTCGTCGAAGCTGCGTTTCTCGCGATGCTGCACCACCAGCACGCCCAGCACCTTGCGGTGGTGAATGATGGGCACGCCCAGGAAGGAGCTGAACTGCTCCTCGCCAGTCTCGGACAAGTAGTGGTAATTGGGGTGGGACTGGGCGTCCTCGAGATTCACGGGTTCAGCGTTGGCCGCCACCAGGCCCACCAGGCCCTCGCCGAGCTGCAGGCTGACATGGCCTACTGCGGATTTCTTCAAGCCTTCGGAGGCCATGAGCACGTGGCTGTTGATCTCGGAATCGAGCAGATAGACGGAGCAGACCTGGGTGTTCATGGCATCGCGCACGCGCGTCACGATGACATTGAGGGCGGACTGCAGGTCCTTCGCAGTGTTCACCTCTTGAACTATTTCACGCAGTGGTTCGAGCATGGTCAGGCTTCCGTCAGGAGCGTACGAATTGATTCAGGGGCTTCACCAGCTCCTTGAGCGCCTGGCGGTAGACCTCCCGCTTGAAGTCGATCACCTGGCTGAGCGGGTACCAGAAGCTGACCCACTGCCAGTCATCGAATTCGGGAGTCTTGTTGGAGAGCAGATTGATGCGGTGATCTTCCGAACGCAGGCCGAGCAGGTACCACTTCTGCTTCTGGCCGATGCAAACGGGGTTGGAATTCTGCCGGATCAGGTTGCGCGGCAGGTGGTAGTAGAGCCAGCCGCGGGTGGAGGAAAGCACCTCGACATCCGTGGCTTCCAGGCCCACTTCTTCCTTGAGTTCGCGGAACATTGCCTGCTGCAGGCGCTCGCCATGGCGGATGCCACCCTGCGGGAACTGCCAGGCGTCCTGACCGATGCGCTTGGCCCACAGCAGCTGTCCGCGCGGATTGCAGATGATGATGCCGACATTTGGTCTGAACCCTTGAGAATCTATCATCTTGCAATCGGTTCCTGTCGGTGGAAAAGCATCGCCGGCATTGTTTCACAACTGCGAAGGATTGTTCAACGCCGGCTCTCCCCCCGGACGACGGGGCTGGAAGGGAGGCGCGGCTGCAGGGTTATAATGCGGCCCCCTTGTGATTCACCCGGACCCATGCCCATGACCCTGGCCATCTTCGACCTCGACAACACGCTGCTGCGCGGCGACAGCGATCACTCCTTCGGCGACTTCCTGATCAGCAAGGGACTGGTGGACCCGGTGCAGCACAAGGCGCGCAACGACTATTTCTATCAGCAGTACAAGAATGGCGGCCTGGACATGGTGGCGTACACCGAGTTCGTGGTGAGCGCCCTCAAGGGCATGTCGCGGGCGCAGCGCGAAGCCCTGCACCGCGACTACATGCGTGACTTCATCGAGCCCATGATGCTTCCAGCGGCCGCGGCACTGCTCGCGCAACATCGCGAGCGCGGCGATTTTTGCCTGATCATTACAGCAACCAATCGCTTCATCACCGAACCCATCGCGCAGCGCCTGGGTGTGGATGCCCTGATCGCGACGGATCTGGAAATGATGGATGACGAGTTCACCGGGCGCATCGACGGCATCCCGAGTTTTCAGGCGGGCAAGGTGCAACGCTTGAACGACTGGCTGCAGGCGTGGAACGCGCAGCGCAGCGCCGACACGCCGGCGCTCAGCTTGCAGGACAGCGTGTTCTACAGCGACAGTTTCAATGATCTGCCGCTGCTGGAGTGTGCGACCCGCGCCGTGGCGGTGGACCCGGACGAGCGCCTGCGCGCGATCGCCCAGAGTCGCGGCTGGCCCGTCATCAGCCTGCGCGAATGAGTCACGCCGGCGGCAGACGACTCAGTTCAATGGCTCCAGCGCGATTTCCACGATCAGATCATCGGCAAGCTGTTCCAGTTGTCGCTGCAAGGCAAGCACATCGAGATCGGCCGGCACGCGCAGCTCTGCCTGGGCATTGAAGAGGGATTCGCCGGACATCGGCGCCGTGGTGCACTGGGTTGCCAGCTCTTCCACGTTCACATGCTGCAGGGCCAGAGCGCGCGAGATTTCCTTGATGATGCCCGGCCTGTCATTGCCCACCAGGGTCAGACGCAGCGAGCGCTGACGCGCGCCGGCGTCAGTCAGCTTCACCTTTTCCACCACCAGGCGCAGCACGGACGACAGCTTCTGCAGATCGGCGATCAGCGCGTCGGCGTGAGCGTCGGCCACACTGACGCGCAGGATGCCCGCGAACTTGCCGGCCAGATGCGCCATGTTGCTCTCCAGCCAGTTGCCGGAGTGCCGCGCGATGGTGTCGGCCAGCAGCTCCACGAGGCCGGGCTTGTCATCCCCGATGACGGTGAGCACGAGAAAGGTGGACATCGCTTACGCTCCTATCATCACGCGGCGCGGAAACTGGCCGAACTCTTCCCAGTAGCTCACCCGTTCGGGCAGATCCTCGGCGCGACCCTGCACCAGCCCATTGCTGTCTGTGACACGTGACACCACGGTGTGCTCGCCCGGCTGGGCATCCCGCCACTCGAAGCTGAACAGCTTCCAGGAAAACTGCGAGGCCTGGGGGTCGATCGTCGCCTGTTGCCAGGGGCCGTTGTCGATGCTGACTTCGACACTGCGCAGCGGCGTGCCGTCATTGAGCACGAAGCCGCGCAAGGTATGCACATCGCCCGCACGGGTGACGCGCACGATGGCGGACTTCAGGTTCATCTTCGCCACGGAGTTTTCCACCCAGCGCTCGTTGCCTCCCACCATCTCGCGCTTGAGCGTGACATAGTCGCGCCCCATGAAGCGCCCCATGTAGCGCGTATCCTGCACATGGATCTGCGAAAGCCACTTGACGTTCGCCACGCCGTACCAGCCCGGGGCCAGCAGACGCAGAGGCTTGCCGTGATAATGCGGCAGTGGTTCCCCATTCATCTCGAAAGCCAGCATATTGTGCGCGCTCATCGCGTCTTCCACCGACATGCTGCGCGCAAAGGCCTTGGGCACCTTGCGCCCGCGAATCTCTTCCTCGCCGATATCGGCCCCGAAGAACACCACTTCCTTGCCCTCCGGACGAATGCCGGCTTCCTCGAGCAGATCGCGCAGACTCACCCCGCGCCAGCGGGCATTGCCGATCAGACCGTGGAAGAGCCGGCCGCTGTTGCCACCACACTCGAAGCCGGCGTCGATCTCGACAGCCGGCCGCTCGCGCAACTGTGCCAGGGAAAGCTTCAGTTCGCGCTGGACCAGACCGGTGACCTGCAGTTGATACCCGGCACTGTCGATCTCGGGCTGACCGTAATGCTGAATAACATAGAAGTCGTCGTTGTCGGTGAAGAAACTGTCGATCCGGCGCGTGTCCTGGAAATGCATGGCGCCAGGTCTGACCGGCTGGGGATTGAAGGTGTCGGGCACGTCGGTGAAGGGCACATCCACTTCCCCCTGTGCCAGGGCCGGCATCATCCAGTGCGGCACACTGAATGCGCCCAGTGTGACGATGCCTGTGTTGAGCGCTCCCTTGAGCAGCGCGCGTCGATCCGGATTTTCGGGATGCATGGTGTGTTCCCCCTGCCTGCAGTCGTGGCAATCATGGCTGCATGCCTCTCACGCAGCGCACGGACGATAGCACAGCGGCTCGAAACTTGTCTGTACGTCACAGCCTGCCACAGGCCGGCTGGACTTCCCCGGGCAAATTTGGAAAGATCGGTCCGGCCCCGTCATGCGGGGGAACACGCCTGTTCACTCACGCCAGCCTCGCAGTTCGACGCTTATGAACCTGATCGACATCAATGCCGTGACGCAGCTGCCCCCGCTCAAGCTTGACCTGGGGGAACTGCGCAAAGGCATCAACAATTACCATGTGGACGTGCGCATCAGCCCACGCTTTGCCGCCGATGTGCGGCGGCTGGTCAGTGCGTTGATGCAGCAGACCACCGTTCCCAACGCGTAGCCGGCCGACTTGAGCGCCCAGTTCGCGGCCCTGCGGGCAAGTTATCTGGAGGTCATGACCGCGCTGCTGCGCCGGGTGAAGACAGACCTGAGCGGCAACAGCATCCAGCTGCTCGAGTTTGCCCTGCTCAAGTTCCTGCTGGCGACGTCTCGGGCACAGCTGGACGAGACCATCTCCGGACTCAAGGCGCGCAGCTCGGAAGCGCAGGAGCGTGCTTCGGCCAATGCGCTGCTCACCAATCAGCGTCTGTTCTGGCTGCAGAAGCATTACGACAGCATCCTGTTCGACGTGAACCGCCAGCTGTTCGCGCAGCTCGAGCGTGTCGAGACACGACAGCTCGCCGAGGTGCGCAGCCAGTACCTGCCGCTGCAGGGACATTCCATCCTGGAGCTGCGCTTGAACCCGATGCTGTGCATCAGCGAGCCGGGCGCCAGCGCCTTTCTGATCGACCAGTATCGGCTGTGGGGCGGGGATGGCGAAGATGCAGGCTTCAACACCCTGAACGATGGCGTGGAAACTCTGCTGGGACTGCATCTGCCAGAGCTGGCGATAGCGCCGCTGATGGCCGCGCCTGGCGCCGGTGTGCCGGAGCTTTACGACGAGCTCGGCGGACTGTTCCAGACGCAGAAATTCATGGGACTGGCGAGCGACACGAAGGGCGAACTCAGCGAGCAATTCTCGTGGCTGGAAACACCCGTCAATCTGGAAGCCCTGTTCGACATCGGTCGGCAGACGGAAAGCCTGCATGAGACACGGCGAACTGACGGCCTCGGCGCCTGGTGGCAGGCACGCAAGCTGGTCAAGGCCCGCAGCAAGGTGCTGGCCGGCTTCACCGCGCGATGGCGCAAGAAACGCCTCTTCACGCTGCTGATTGCTTCCCGCCAGGTCAAAGCCCTGTGGACTCCTGTGCTGGCCGAGCAGATCGACGGCAAATTCCTGTGCCAGTTCCTGGCCGGACAGATCGACCGCAAGAAACTGCAGGCCAGAGCGCTGAACGGACACGTCTTCACGCCGGAACAATGGAAGCAGTTCTCCGCAGTCGCAAAGACGGTGAAGCAGGATGCCGGTGCTCATGCGCTGGCCAGCACGCTGGCGATCCTGCAGGACATCTGCCGCTTCCGCCTGCATCTGAAGTATTTCCGTCTGGCGCATCGGGCCTTCAACCGGCTGCGCATCCTGCGCAGCGAAGACGACTTGAAACTGTCACGCGAGGCCGGCTCGCTCTACTCCCTGCTCACACCCAGCGAACAGCAGGATGACCAGGACCGCATCGTGCATCACGCCATCATCAAGGCGGATGTGCGCGGGTCCACCACGGTGACGGAGGAACTCCAGGCCAAGTCACTCAATCCCGCCTCCTATTTCAGTCTGCGCTTCTTCAGTCCGATCAACGCCCTGCTGCCGATCTACGGCGCAGGCAAGGTGTTCATCGAGGGGGATGCCGTGATTCTCAGCCTGCTGGAGCACGAGAAAAGCCCGCAGCAGTGGTTCGCGGTGGCGCGAGCCTGCGGCCTGGCCCGGGCCATGCTGAACGTGGTGCATGCCAACAATCTGCACTCCGAGCAGATGGGCCTGCCCAAGCTCGAGGTGGGCATCGGGCTGTGCTATGCGCCGTCTGCGCCGCTTTTCCTTTACGACGAAGACAAAGCCATCATGATCTCCGGCGCCATCGGCAAGGCCGACCGGCTGTCGTCCTGCACCTGGAAGCTGCGTCGCATCATCCAGCCAGGGGTGTTCAATGTGGAAGTGTTCGCACTGGCCGACGGCGAGCCCGGGCGCGGCGAGAAGGGGCAGAACACCATTCGCTACAACGTCAACGGCATCCTGCTGGACACCGCGGGCTTCGAGAAACTGCAGCAGGAAATCACGCTGCGGCGGGTGAGCGTGCGCCTCAACGGCGAAGCAGTCACCCTGCATGTCGGCAAATTCCCCGATCTGCAGGGCAAGCAGCACAATCTGGTGATTCTCGAGGGACGCGTCCGGCTCTGGCGTGACGAGGCACCCGTAGAGGGCCACATCTCGGACGAACGCTACTTTGAGGTGGTGAGCAACCGCAAGCTGATTACGCAGCTCACGGCGCCCAAAGCCTGAATCCGGCGCGCGGCCTTCGACTCAGTGGTGATGACCGCCTTCGCCATGGGCATGGCGATGGGTGATCTCTTCCGGCGTCGCGGCGCGCACGCTCACGATCTCCAGCTGATAATGCAGCGTGCGCCCGGCAAACGGGTGATTGGTGTCGATATCGACATTGAAGCGCCCGGCCTTCACCACCAGCGCACTGCGCACGCCGCGATCGGTCTGCACCCCCACCACGGTGCCGGGCACCAGGGACTTGTTGCCTGCCGGCAGATGCAGATGCTTGATGGGCACACGCAGCAGCGAGTTGGAGCGGCGCGGGCCATAAGCCTGCTCCGGCGCCAGCGTGATCTCCAGGGTATCGCCCGCCTTCTTCCCCGCCATGGCCTGTTCCAGGCCTGAAATCACGTTCGCATGCCCGTGCAGGTAAAGCAGCGGCTGGCGCCCTGTCGACTCCTCGAGCCACCCCGATTTGCTGCCATCTGCCAGGATCTCGCAGAGTTTGTAATGAAAGGCCACGACGCAATCATCGCCTATGATCATCGCTTCCGCGGCGTCGCTTGTCTTTTGCTTTGGTTTTCTGGGCATGGCTTACCTTTGCTGCTGAGTGCGTGGAATGCCGGCGATTCTAGCAAACATCGAAAGCGTGAAGACAGGCACCTTCCACAGTTGTCCTACGGCACAGCAACGCAGTTTGACTAAAATTTGAGCAAGCATTATTGTGGTCAAGAAATAAGCAGCGAAAGCAAAGAAAGGCATCGTGGCCTTAACTTGCCGGAACTGCTCCTCAAAGTGACGGGATCATCGCTGATTCAGATCAGCACAAACGTCCGTGGACCACAGGAAGAAGAAGCCAGAGCATGGCAGATCAACAAGACAAGTTTTCCCCTCTGACGATTCGTGTGAAGCAACAGATTCGCCGTCTTCGTCTACTCGCCGGTCACTCCATGACCGAAGGTTCCTCTCTGCTTGGCGTCTCCCGCAAGCAACTGGAAGACATCGAAACCACGCGCGATTACGGCTGCCATCTGGAAGTCGAGCTGCTGGCCAAGGTGAAGGTGGTCTACAAGGTCTCACTTGATGAACTGCTGGGCGAATTGCCGGGGAGCATCAACGACGACCTGCTGACGCGCAAACGTCGCCGCGCCTGAGTTGCCGGGCCGTCGTTACGGCTGCTGGTCATTGTGTGTATAATGCGCGACCTTTTACACGTCGAGACCAGGAACCAGCATGGCCACCAAGCCCAAGAAAGAACCCGCACCGGACAACCGGATCAATCTTGCCGAGCAGGTCGAGGCCTTCCTCAAGGCAGGCGGCACGGTCAAGAAAATCCCGTCTGGAATCAGTGGTCAAACGACCACGTCGGGGCCGCGCCAGATTGTTCTGAGTCACAAGAGCAGCACCTGAGCCGCGCTCACGCAAGGTCAGCCCTTGCCCTCGGTCCACCATGGACACACAGAACCTGAAAGCGTTTGTCGAAGTCGCTGCCGCCCGCTCGTTCTCGGCGGCGGCTGATCGACTGCACGTCACGCAGCCCGCCATCAGCAAGCGCGTTCATCTGCTGGAACGGCAGCTGGGCACTCTGCTCTTCGATCGCATCGGCCGTCAGGTCTCCCTGACAGAGGCCGGTCGCACCCTGTTGCCCCATGCCGAAGCGATTCTCGCGCGCATGGCCAGCGCACGACAGGCACTGGCCGACCTGGACGCCGACACCAAGGGAACGCTGAAGATCATCACCAGCCATCACATCGGACTGCATCGCCTGCCACGCGTGCTGCGGGAATTCTCCGAACGCTATCCGCTGGTGGAACTGGACATCGGCTTCATGGATTCCGAGGAAGCCTATGCCGAAGTGCTCAAGGGCCACTGCGATCTGGGCATCATCACGCAGGTGCGCGAGCAGCACGACACGGTGTGCACGCGCACGCTCTGGAAGGATCGTCTGGAATTCGTGGCTGCACCGCAGCATCCGCTGAGTCAGCGTGTGAGTGTCGATCTGGAAGACCTGGCACAGTATCCCGCCCTGCTGCCGGAACGGCGCTTTCACACCACCCAGCTGGTGGAGGAATTGTTTGCCAGTCACGAGCTGCGCCTGAACATCAAGCTCGCCACCAATTATCTGGAAACCATCAAGGCGCTGATCACCGCAGGCTATGCCTGGGGCGTGCTGCCGCGCTCGATGCTGGAGGACCGCACACTGGCGGTGCTGGACGTGCGACAGAGTGGGAGCGAGCAGCCGCTGTCGCTCACGCGCAATCTGGACTGCATCTATCACCGGCAGCGGCAGATGAGCAAGGCAGCACGCGCCTTCTTCGACCTGCTCTGCCAGCACGCAGAGGGCTGATCAGGGCACCTGGGCGATGTTGTAACCCTTGCGTTCCAGAAGGCGCAGCAGACCATCCTCGCCCACCAGATGCGCAGCGCCCACCAGCACGAATTCCGTGCCGGGAGTGCTGAACATCGTGTCGATGATGTCGACCCAGGCCGTATTGCGCCGCACCAGCAGAGTGTCATAAAGCGCCGGGTAGTCCTCTTTCATGTCGGCCACGAACAAGGCCTCCAGCGTGGCATTGTCGCCACTGCGCCAGGCCGCGATCATCTGCTCCATGGCCGTGTCGATCTGCTCCATGTCATCCAGGGACGAGCGCACGAATTCGTTCTCGACGCCCTCGCCCATGGTCGAGATGAAACCGATCTGGGCATCGACCGATTCCAGCTCCCCCACCTGCTTGCCATCGCCGAGCGCCCGGCTGTTGAAATAGGCATCCACGCCCTGCGGCGTGAAGCCCAGCTTCTGGAACTCGATCACCTGCAGCGTGCTGACGAGCATGCCGGGCTTGAAGCGCTCCATCATCTGCATAGGCAGGCCCGTGGTGCCCACATGCGCGGCCAGCGCCGCATAGGTGGGCGCATCGAGCACGCTCTGCAGCGTGCGACCGTCGCTGTAGAGCAGCTCCTGCATCATGCGCGCCTGCACGCTGAAATCGCTCATGCCGGTGATGTCGGTTTCGAAATAGAGAGTCGTGGAATCCTGATAGGCCGTCTCGAATGGGGCGGGCAGCGGATAGTCGGACGGGCGCAGCAAGTGCACCGTGCCGCCGAGATAGACTTTCTCCTCGCCCTGCGTGGCGACCCAGACGGCACTCTGCGCCTGCACCCACTGCCAGGGCAGCAGACCAAGCACCACGAGAGCAAGTGCGGAAGGGAGGCGCAGACGCAGCATGCGCGCGACGAGGCATTGCAGAGAGACAGCCATGGGAACCCTTCCAGTGTGATTTACAGGTTTGCGAGCCAGAAGGTAGCATGCCGCCGAGACACCTCCAAGGAAGCACGCATGGCCACATTGCTGTTCAGACTGCGACACGTCCCTGACGACGAAGCCGACGAGGTGCGCGCGCTGCTGGATGAGCACGGCATCGATTACTACGAGACCGAGCCAGGCAACTGGGGCATCTCGATGCCCGCCTTGTGGCTGCGTGACGAGTCCCAGTCTGATCTTGCCGCGGCCCTGCTGAGCGCCTATCAGCAGCAGCGCGCCCAGCGCATGCAGCAGGAGCACGCCGCTCTGCGCGAGCGCGGCGAGGCGCCCACCCTGCTGACGAGTCTGCGCGCCCAGCCCGTGCGCTTC
>JALREE010000193.1 GCA_023256835.1 Pseudomonadales bacterium
TGAGGTCGCGGAACAACGGATGCGGACGATCCGGCCGGGACTTGAACTCGGGATGGGCCTGAGTTCCGACCCAGAATGGATGGTCGACGAGTTCGATGAACTCGACCAGTCGCTTGTCGGGTGACGTGCCACTGCACAGGAATCCCGAGGACTCGAATCGCGCTCGGTACTGGCTGTTGAACTCGTAGCGGTGCCGGTGACGTTCGCTCACGACCGGCTCGCCGTAGGCGGCGGCCACCTTGCTTCCCGGCTGGAGTACTGCGTAGTAGGCGCCGAGACGCATCGTGCCTCCCTTGTCGGTCACGTCGCGCTGATCGTTCATGATGTCGATCACCGGATGTGTCGACGACGGGTCGAACTCGGTCGAATGTGCGTCGGACATACCGAGGACATGACGCGCGAATTCGATCGTCATGACCTGCATCCCTAGACAGAGGCCGAGGCACGGAACTTTGTTCTCGCGCGCGTACTCGGCGGCGGCGATCTTGCCTTCCACCCCACGAACTCCGACACGCTCCAGTCGAAGCCACCTTGGGCCGTGATCAGCCGGCGCAGATGCACGTCGGCCAGGCCTTCCATGGGGGCGAGCACGAGGCGCATGGAGCTCATGGTGCCAGCGCTCCGTAAGGCACCACCTGAACCCCGTCAGGGCGCCGATAGCCATAGCCTGTGCCGGTGATGATGACCAGTGCTGCCGGCGGAGGCATCCGCGTCGTGTCGAGACGCGACGCGAATTTCAGCAGCGCGGCGGCGGCCGCATCCACGACGGCAGGCGCGGAGCCCAGCTTGACCTCGACTGCGCACCAGGCGCCATCCTCGCCGGTGACGATGGCGTCGACTTCCAGCCCGGACTCGTCGCGATAGTGCTGCACTTCGGCCAACTGATGATTCATGAAGATGCGCAAGTCTCGCAGCACCATGGACTCGAACAGGAGGCCCAGGAAGTTCAATTCACGCAGCAGCGCCTCGGGTGTTGCCCCCAGCGCCGCCACAGCCAGGGCCGGGTCAACCAGATGCACGACGGGCGTGGAACGCAAGCGCGTGGAGGAGCGCAGATGCGGGGCGAACGCCGGCTGATACTCCAAAATCCAGAGACGCTCCAGCACGGCCAGATACTCCGCCACGGTTTCCAGGCGGGCGATGGTGACTCCCGAGAAGCGGGCTGCCACATCGGCGGCCAGGGTGCTGGCGCGCACCGGGGTGCCCACATGCCTTGCCAGGGCGGTCAGCAGGGCTGCCACGCGCAGCGGATCGCGCGCCACGCCATCCACTTCACGGATGTCGGTGCGGGAGATTTCGCCCACGTAATCACGCAGCGCCTGCATGCACTGCGGCGTGGCGAGTGCATGATGCCCGGGGAAACCCCCGCGACAGATCAGATCCACCAGCCCGGGCACACTCAGCCCGGGATCGCCAACACTGAAGCTTTCCCCGCGCAGAAGCGCCTTGAGAGATACCTGAGGCTGACCCACTCCACGCTCGAAGCCACTCAGTGGCCGGATGCGCATACGGGAGATGCGGCCTGCGCCAGAGTGGCGGGTGACATCATCGGCGGGCCGCGCCGAGCCCGTCAGGATGAACTGTCCCGGAGTGCCTTGCGCGTCAATCGCTCGCCGGACGTGGTTCCAGAGCTCCGGCACCAGTTGCCACTCATCCAGCAGAACAGGGGGTTTGGCCTGCAGCAACAGATCCGGTGCCACGTCCGCCAGCGCCCGCGCATTGGCGTCGACGTCGAAGTGGTGGACAGTCCCCGCGCATAGCAGCGCCGTGGCCGTCTTGCCCGTGGCCTTGGCGCCCTCGAGGAGAACCCCGCCGGCATAGGCGAGTCGACGCTGCAGTTCCTGGTCTGCCAGGCGCGGAAGATAAGCCATGAAACTCCTTTGACCGGTGTTGCGCGACGCTTTTAACCGGAATCATGCGGGCACTATAACAGGAATAATGCGGACTCTCCAACCGGAAAAAAGCGGGCATCGCCTGTGACTTCAGCGCTGCTTCGGATGCGCCAGCAGCCATTCCACCAGCTGGGCGCCGTAGGATTCGGACACCGGCGGGGTGTGGGTGCCGCCGGAGATCGTCCACAGCTCGGCCGAGCCGCCGCGCTTGCAGCCTGCCACGAACTTCAGCACGCCGGTCTCATGGCCCGGCAGGCTGGCATCCAGATCCCGCACTTCACGGGCCACGCCCGGACGACGGCAGCCGTTGTAATCGGCCCAGCGCTCCACGGTGCCGCGCGCGCTCGGGTAGCGGTTCTCCTGAATCTCGCCGCCCTGGAAGGCGATGGTCTCGTCGTCGGTGCCATGGATCTGCAGCACGTGCACGGCATGGGGCGGCGGGTCGCGGCGCTCCAGGTGATTGGACCCGGCCAGGCTGACCACCGCCGCCAGCACGTCGGAGTGTTCGTAGGCCATGCGCAATGCCATGAAGCCCCCGTTGGAGTGACCCATGACGTAGACGCGGTCCGGGTCGATGGCGTACTGGTCCATCAGGGTGTCGATGATGCCGCGCAGATAGGCGCTGTCATCCACCGGATTGTTCTCGAAATTGCAGCAGGCGTCGGTGGCATTCCAGAACGAGTTCTGATTGCCGCCGGCCTCGCGCAGACCATCCGGCGCCGCCAGCACGAAACCGTAGTCTTCCACCAGGCGGGCAACGCCCCAGTAATTGGCGATGCTCTGCCCGCTGGAGGTGTAGCCGTGCAGCAGCACGATCAAGGGCATGGCAGTGGCCTCGGCGGCGTTGGCCGGGGCGCTGACCAGCACCGGGCCGCGCCCGAAATCCTGGGTCGTGGCGGGGGTCTGGGCGGCGCTCCACGACGCCGGCAGCAGGGCGCAGAGAAGCAGAGCGAGCGGGGCGAGTCGGGTCACGATGAGGCTCCTGGTGGTTTGCGTTGCGAGCGGTTTTGAGGCGGGAGCCTACTCGAACGAGTGGGGGATGGCAAAGGGGGCAGGACGCCCGCCATGCCCGGCTGCTGCGGTCCAGCGCCGACGTTGTTCACTTATTGTTCATTCTCAAGGCGCTAGC
>JALREE010000317.1 GCA_023256835.1 Pseudomonadales bacterium
GCGGCCAGCAGCGGCAGCAGGCGCCAGCCCCTGCCGGCCTCGCTGCCGCCAAGACGCTGGGCCCCTTCGAGCATGCACAGCAGGGCCAGCACTGTCAGCCAGTCTCCCAGTGGTGACACCAGCTGGGGCGGGGCGTGCAGCGCACGTTCGCCCAGTGCCAGCCCGACGGCGAGGGTGTTCAGCAGGGAGGCGGCGAGCCACTGGGCCATGCCGGAGATGCCTGGGTGCAGGCGCCACAGCGCCCACATGCCGAGCAGGCACAGGGCAAGCACGATCCAGACCAGCAGGGTGAGCGTCGGTAGATGGGGAGCGAACATGGCAGGCAATGTCCAGGAAATGATCAGCGTGTCGCCATGGTGCGCAGGGCAGGGAAACCGGTCAATCGCGGGCGGGCGGGTTTGTGGGGCCGATAAGTGGCTCGATTGTTCAAGAATCGAACAAACGTGGCCGCAGGAGCCGACTCAGATGACGTCGAGCTTGGCGTAGGACAGCACCAGCCATTTGCTGCCGACGTCGTGGAAATTCACCTGCACCCGCGCATTGGCCCCATGGCCTTCGCAGTTCAGCACCACGCCTTCGCCGAACTTGCCGTGGCGCACGCGGGCACCCAGGGTGATGCCGGAGTCGGGAATGTCCTCCTGCCGCAGCATGGGCGTGGGGCGCGCGCCGAAGCTCGGACGCGTGATGCTGGCCTTGAGACGGACATGCTCCACCATGTCGGCGGGAATCTCGCGAATGAAGCGCGAGGGCCTGGTGATGTTGACCTCGCCGTGCAGTCGGCGCGATTCCGCATGGGTGAGGTAGAGCTTGCTGCGGGCGCGGGTGATACCGACATAGCAGAGCCGACGCTCTTCCTCGAGCCCGGCGATGCCGTCCATGGACATCTTGTGCGGGAAAAGACCCTCTTCCATGCCAGCCAGGAACACCAGGTGAAACTCCAGACCCTTGGCGGAATGCAGGGTCATCAGCTGCACGGCGTCGTCGGATTCGCCGGCCTGACCCTCGCCGGCATCCAGCGAGGCCTGGTCCAGGAATGCGGCCAGGAATTCGCGCGACTCCACGGCCATGGCCTCGGCATCGGCGTCCAGTTCGTCGTGGCTGCCGGCGGCGTTCACCAGTTCCTGCAGGTTCTCGATGCGGGCGGCGGCTTTCTCGCCCCCTTCCTTCTCGTGATGCTCGATCAGGCCGCTGTGGGTGATGACGTATTCCACCTTCTTCGCCAGCGGCAGCGGTTCGCAGGCGGCATCGAGCGCAGCGATGAGCTCCAGGAAGCGCTGCACCGCACTGGCGGCACGCCCTGCCAGCAGGCCATGCTCCAGCGCCTTGACGCAGGCTGCCCACAACGAAAGTTCCTCGCCGCGCGCCACGCTGCGCAGCGTCTCGATGGTCTGATCCCCAATGCCGCGAGTGGGCACATTGATAACCCGCTCCATGGCGGTGTCATCGTGCCGGTTGATCAGCAGACGCAGATAGGCGAGGGCGTTCTTGATTTCCAGGCGTTCGTAGAAGCGGTGTCCCCCGTAGATGCGGTAGGGCATGCCGACCCGCAGCAGTGCGTCCTCCAGCTCCCGCGACTGGGCGTTCGAGCGGTACAGGATGGCGGCCTCGCTCAGACGATGGCCGCTGTTGAGCCAGGCCTGCAGGCGCTCGACGATGAAGCGCGCCTCGTCCTGCTCGTTGAAGGCCTCGTACAGGGATATGGCTTCCCCTTCCTTGTCCTGCGTCCACAGCTCCTTGCCGAGGCGCCCCTGGTTGTTGGCGATCAGACGGTTGGCCGCCTTCAGGATGGTGGAGGTGGAACGGTAGTTCTGCTCCAGACGCACGATCTCGGCACCGGGAAAATCCTGGGTGAAGCGCTGGATGTTCTCGATCTTCGCGCCGCGCCAGCCATAGATCGATTGATCGTCGTCGCCCACCACCATGAGCGCATTGTCCCGACCGGCAAGCACGCGCAGCCAGGCGTACTGCACCGTGTTGGTGTCCTGGAACTCGTCCACGAGGATGTGGCGGAAGCGCCGCTGGAAGTGCTGCAGCAGCTGCGGGTGATTGAGCCACAGTTCATGGGAGCGCAGCAGGATCTCGCCGAAATCCACCATGCCGCCGCGCTGGCAGGCGTCTTCGTAGGCAGCATACAGCGCCAGCAGATTGCGCGTGTACTCATCGCCGAAGTGCTCGATGTGCTGCGGCCGCAGACCTTCGTCCTTCTGCGCGTTGATGTACCACTGACACTGCCTGGGCGGCCAGCGTTCCTCGTTCAGGCCGAGATTGCGGCACAGGCGCTTGATCAGACGCAGCTGGTCGTCGCTGTCCAGGATGTGGAAGTTCTCGGGCAGATTCGCCTCGCGCCAGTGCGTGCGCAGCAGGCGGTGGGCCAGGCCGTGGAAGGTGCCCACCCACATCGGACCCACGGGTTGCTCCAGCAGTTGTTCGATGCGGTGCCGCATCTCCCGCGCCGCCTTGTTGGTGAAGGTCACGGCCAGAATGGAGAAGGGCGAGGCGCCCTCGATCTGCATCAGCCACGCGATGCGATGCACCAGCACCCGGGTCTTGCCACTGCCGGCACCGGCCAGCACCAGCAGATTGCCGGCCGACGCGGCCACGGCCTGACGCTGCGGATCATTGAGGGAGTCGAGAAGGTGAGAAACGTCCATGGGGCGGTATTCTAGCCTGAATGCGCCCGGGGGCACACGTCCGAATCCGGTGGATCCGATTCCGCCCTCTTCGTGGCTAATTGAACAAATAGTGCAGGAATATTCCCGCGAACACCGCCGCGCCCACGCGGTGATTGTGCAGGAAGGCCTGGAAACAGCCTTCGGGTGAGCGTGTGCGTGTCATTGCCGCCTGCTGCAAGAACATCACCCCGGCTGCCAGCAGTCCCGCGTAGAAGAACAGCCCCAGTTCGAGCTGCAGGCCCGCCAGCAGCATGGCCAGCAGGAACAGCCCCTGCAGCACGCCGATGATCACCCGGTCTGCCTCGCCGAAGAGAATGGCCGTCGACTTCACGCCGATCTTCAGATCATCCTCACGATCCACCATCGCGTACTGCGTGTCATAGGCCACCGTCCACAGACAATTGGCCACGAACAGCAGCCACACCTGCACCGGCAGCTCGCCACGCTGCGCCGCGAACGCCATCACGATGCCCCAGGAGAACGCCACGCCCAGCACCAGCTGCGGCAGATTCGTGAAGCGCTTCATGAACGGGTAGAGCGCCGCGATGAACACGGCAAAGAAAGACAACTGGATCGTCAGTGCATTGGTGAACAGCAGCAGCACGAAGCCAAGCGCGCACAGCACGCCGAACACAAGCAGGGCCTCGTGGCGCTTCACCTGCCCGGTGATGAGCGGGCGCGCGCGCGTGCGCTGCACGGCGCCATCGAAACGCGTGTCGGCGAAGTCGTTGATGGCACAGCCTGCGGAGCGCATGAGCGCGGTGCCCAGGGCGAAGATCAGCAGCAGGTGCAGATCGGGAAGTCCCTGCGCGGCAATCCACAGTGCGCCAAGGGTCGGCCAGAGCAGCAGGTAGATGCCGATGGGGCGGTTCAGGCGTGTCAGCTGCACGAAGGCGGGCAGGCGTGCGTGCGCGGCCGGGAAGTGTCGCGCAAACGCCGCCGAGGCAGCGGTGAGCGCGATCTGCAGACGC
>JALREE010000343.1 GCA_023256835.1 Pseudomonadales bacterium
CCGTCTGAAGGTGGATGTGATGCCCAGCCGCAAGATCATTCAGGGTGTGCTGGCCGATACCCTGGAGCTAGGCTTCGGGCCCTTCCAGCAGCAGATGCCGGCACTGCTGGAGACTGTGCCGCTTTACACGGAGTCGCGCAAGCTGGTCATCAGCCGCCATCACCCGCTGCTGGAGCGGCTGCGCGAGGACCCGGAGGGCATCATCCGGGAGATTCCCCTCATGGTGTCCCACCTCGAGGACCCGGACGTGCGCCCGGCCATCGAGAAGTTGCGCAACGAGTTCGGCACCATCTGGGAGATCAGCAATCTCTCGCTGCGTCTGAACATGGCGGCCCGGCATCTGGGCATGTGCTATGTGGATGAGCGTGTGCTGAAGGCCAGCGCTGTGTGCGCTGACTTCGTGCCTCTGGAGGGCCTGCCGTTCTCCGAGGTCAATCTCACCTTCGGGCTGTATTTCCGCAAGCGCCGCAGTCTCTCGACAGGGGCCAGGCAGTTCATCGACATCTGCCGTTCCTTCTCCTTCTCAGAAGAGCCGCGGAGGAAGAGCACATCATGACTGCCCTGTGTCTTCATGCGGGCCCCGCAGCCCTGCTCGCCATTCGGCGCGATGGTCTGCATCCAGCGCAGTTCCGCACCATCGTGGGGGCCTCGGGCGGGCCGAAGTGGTTCGTGCTGTATGGCCTGGATCGCTATCTGGCGGGGGAGTTCTTCGCCGCGCGGCAAGAGCCGCTGGAGACCATCGGCTCCTCGGCCGGGGCCTGGCGTCTGAGCTGTCTGGGGCTCAAGGACCCACTGGCCGGCATCGACCGGCTGGCCTGGCATTACTCGCGTGAGCGCTACTCCGCCGAGCCCACTGTGGCGGAGATCACCGCGTCGGCACGACGACTGGTGGGGCTTGTTCTGGGGCCTGACGGAGCCCGCGAGATCGCCGAAAACCCGCAGGTGCGGGTGCACATCGTGGCTGATCGGGCTCGGCATGTGGTCAGTGCCGAACAGCGACTGCTGCTGGGGGCGGGGCTGGGTCTGAGTGCGCTCGGCAATGCCCTGCACCGGCGTCTGCTGGGCGGCTTCTTTCAGCGCGTAGTGTTTCACGGCGGGCCGCTGTCTGCTGCCGTGCAGCAGTGGCAGGAGTTTTCCACCGAGCACGTGCCGCTGCGCCCGGACAATGTGGCCGCCGCCCTGCTGGCGACGGGCGCCATCCCGCTGGTGATCGAGGGCGTGCGCGACATTCCCGGGGCGCCCCCGGGCGTCTATCGTGATGGCGGCATCACCGACTATCACTTCGATGTGCCCTTGCGCGTGGGGGAAGGGCTGGTGCTCTACCCGCACTTCTACTCACACTTCACGCCCGGTTGGTTCGACAAGGCGCTGCCCTGGCGTCGCGCCAATCCGCGTCATTTCGACAATGTCCTGGTGCTCAGTCCGTCACCCGAATTTGTCGCCACACTGCCCTTTGGCAAGATTCCGGACAGGCGGGATTTCGAGACGCTGGACGATACCGCACGCTTCAACTACTGGCAGACAGTGCTTGCCGAAAGTGCCAGACTGGCCGACGAGTTTTCACAGATGGTACGCACTGGCCAGGGGCTGGAGAGAATCCAGCCGCTTGCCACTGCACCGCGCTGAAGGATGCTGCCATGCACAAACGCTTTTTCCCTTCTGTTCGCCCAGCGCTTGCAGTGTTCCTCAGCCTGAGCCTGACAGGCTGCCTCGGCACCGTGGTCGGCACCGCCGTGGATGTCACGCTGGAAGTGGCCAAGGTGCCGTTCAAGGTGGCGGGCGCCGTGGTGGATGTCGCGACGCCCGACGCTGACGACGAGGATGACGAGGACTGAAGCCTCAGTAGCGCAGCGTGTTGCGTGGCTTCAGCGGGGCCAGCAGGAAGTAGAAGATCCACGCGAACCAGGACAGGAAGACGATGGCCAGAATCCACGCGAACTTCTCGCCGCCACTGGTCACGTCGGAACTCAGAATCAGCAGGATCGGCAGAAACCAGACGAAGAAGCAGCCTGCCACCACCAGCAGGGCGATGCCGGCGGTGAATACCGGTATCAGCATCAGGATGATGACGCAGACAAGGGCGAAGCCGAGCAGAGCGGAGAGAAGTTTCATGACAGGACGGTATTGCCTCCGGATAGAGTGAGGAGTGGCTGCTTGATTCCTGGTGTCAGCGAAATTCATGCCATAAATTAACTCGTTTTATTTCAATTGCTTGCTTCAATCAAGAGGGCGCTGACCTGCGCATTTTCGCCATGGATTGGCGTAAACGTTCACCGTGCCGAGTTTCAGAAAGTGCGCGCGGGCTTGTACTGTATAAATACCTAGTGTATACATATACAGTAAATGGGTGATGAGCCCTGTGAACGTCCGGTTTCCGGCAAGCGAGAGCGCAAATGAGCATGAAACAGATCGCACGACAGCAGCATTTTTCAGAAACCTACAACGGCGTGCTGGATGCCTCCGTGCAGGAACAGGAGATCTGGCAGATTGTCGCCCACCTGCCGCATACCACCGTCCACGAGGTGCGGCAGCGCCTGCTGACCCTGGCACGGGACCAGCGTTTCGTCATGAATTACTGGCTCAAGGTGTGCAAGTTGCGCGCAGTGCGTGGCCTGCCCATGCCATGGGACGCCATCCACTGATCAATTACTGCCTATGAATCCTTGGCTTACATGAGCTTCTTCATGTGGCGATTTAAAAATCCTGCTTGCTCGAACAGGTTCGTTTGATATGATGGCCGCCACTCGTCCCGCACGTGGTGCGGCCCGACAACCGATCTTTCACGGCAGTTCATCGATCATTGACTCCAATCGACGCTAATTTCAGTCGCATTTCCGGCCTGCGGCTCAGGGCCGGCCGCGTCGCCGGCCTCACAAGATGGCTGACAGTGCTGTTCGTCTGGCTGGCAGTGTGTGCGGGCGTGCAGGCAGCGGAGGAAGTGCAGGGGCTGGTGCTGCCGGATATCGCCAATCCGCAGGCCATTCGCTTGCCGGCTGATTTCAATCAGGTGGATTACTACCTGATCACGGTCGATGTCGGGAACAGAGTCTGGGACAACTTCGGCCACACCGCGCTGCGGGTGGTGGACCGCAACAGCAATTCCGATCTGATTTTCAACTGGGGCCTGTTCGATGCCAGCGTCGGCAATGTCACCTTCGCCAGCAATTTCTTCCGCGGCATTCTGGATTACCAGCTGGGCGTCTCGCCACCGGCCTGGGAACTCGGTCGTTACGAGCGCGAACGGCGCACCGTCTGGCAGGACCGACTGAACCTCACCACAGCGCAAAAGGCCACGCTTTACAGGCGTCTGGCCTGGAATCTGCGTGAAGAGAATATCGTTTATTCCTATCAGTACTTTTTCGACAACTGCACCACGCGGGTCCGGGACTATCTCGATGAGGCCCTAGGCGGGCGTCTGCGCGAGCAGAGCCGGCCCCCGACCCAGCGCAGTTTCCGTGACGAAGTGCAGTCGCACTATGCCAGTGTCCCCCCCATCGCCTTGTCGCTGGACATCCTGATGAATTCGCGCATCGACCGCCCCATGACGCGCTGGGAGTCCATGTTCCTGCCGGCCACCCTGCGCGACCGGCTGCTGGAGTTCCCGTCGGATGTGTTCGATGGGGCCCAGCGCCGCCCTCTGCTGGACGATTCCCAGGTGCTGCTGGAATTCACCCCGCCAGCCCCCGGCCCCCAGGCTTACCCGCTGCTGGGCGCCGTGCTGGGGGGTGCTGTGGTGTTCCTGTTCCTCAGCCTGCGCCGCATCCCGCTGTCCTCGTTCTCGAGTCAGTCCGGCTTCACGCTGCGCGTTCCCGCCTTGAGCTATCGCCTGCTCGGTACTGTCGCCCTGCTGTTCTCGCTGTTGGGAGGCATTCTCGGTCTGATCATGAGCGTTGCCTGGCGCGAGTCGGGCCATCTCGACCTGCATCACAACCTCAATCTGCTGCTGTTCTGGCCCACGGACCTGCTGGGGCTGGTCTATGCTCTGCGCTGGCTGCTGTCTGGTCGGGCCTGCCACATTGGCACCGGCAGTCTCGCCTTCATCAAGTTCTACCTGCTGTTGCATCTGCTGGCGGCACTGGCCTATGCCGGGACGGCGCTGACGGGCATCGCCGAGCAGGATGTCGGCGCGCTGCTGCTGTTTGTGGTGCCCGCCATGACAGGCTTCATCCTCGTACTCTGGAATGCCGGTTTCAGTGGCATCCGTCGTATACGCTTCACCTGAAACCGCGTCCTTCGGCTGGACAGATTCGTCCGCGCTGTCTATCTCTTGAAGCAGACCAGCTGCCTCAGAAGGAACTGAACATGCGCATGCACAGCAAGGCCATGGCGTCCGGCCAGGATGCCGTCGAACCCGTCACCCGCGACATCACCCAGAACGGCATGACCGTGCGCATCATCGCGCAGGCCCATCCTGAGCAAGGCTGGAGGCTTCGCGTCATCGGCCGGCGGGGGCAGGTATCGGAATGGACAGAACCCTTCGACAGTGCAGCCGAGGCCATCACCACGGCGCTCACGGCCATTCGCTACGAGGGCATCGAGGATTTCTACGAGGACCCTGTCTTCCGTCTGCTCGAGCGCGCGCGCCTGCACTGAGGCGCTTTGGCGACAGGGCGGCGGGCTTCCTTGACCGTCCCGGGGAGATCACGTATTTTCAGGCTCCCATCGTGCCGAGCCAGAAGAAGAACCCAGCGTGACGTCGATCTCCCGCAAAGCCCTGCTCCAGAACATCATCGTGGCTGCCGCCTT
>JALREE010000345.1 GCA_023256835.1 Pseudomonadales bacterium
GCGGGCGAGCAGACCTGCCCGGCTGATGGCGGGCGCGTGGTGCGCCGTTCACTGGATGACAACGTGCAGCGCGTGCTCACCGAGTGCGCCGGAGAACGCGTCATGCTCCTTGCGCCCTGCCTCAAGGCCAAGGCGAGCGTGTTGCGGGAGGAGCTTCCGCGCCTGCGCCAACGCGGCTTCCAGCGCGACTACCGCAAGGTGGCCGAGCTGCACGTCGAGTGCGGCTGGGTCCCGCGCGACACCCGCGTGCCCGAGTTCGAGGCCGCCATGCGCTCGGTCTGCGAGCCGGTGTTCGAGAAACCACTCAAAGACATCTCCTTCGGCTATCTGCTGGTGCAGCTGTTCAAGACGGCCGGCCGCTTCAACATGGAGGTGCAGCCCTCCCTAGTGTTGCTGCAGAAGACCCTGCTCAATGTCGAAGGCCTGGGGCGGCAGCTCTACCCGGAATTGGATCTGTGGACCACTGCCCTGCCCTTCCTGGAAGAGTGGAACCGGCGCCGCATGCAGCCGGGCACACTATTCAAGGCCTTGAAGGAGAACGTGCCCGACTGGATCGAGCAACTGCCGCTGCTGCCCCAGCTGATGATCGACAATCTGAGTCAGGCGCGGGAGCTGAAGCAGCTCAACGTGCACCTGCAGGAACGTCTGCAGCAGGAGCTCGCCGCCCGGCAGGCGCGTGCCGACAGGCGACTGCTGGCGGGAAGCGCGCTGCTGGCAGGCAGTGCCCTGAGCCTGCTCCCGGCCCTCCAGGACACCCTGACCACCGTGCCAGGAGCCACAATTCTGCTGGCTTGCGGCGGACTTTACCTTTTGTGTTTTAGACGCTGACATTGCATACTAGCCGCCATGAATGCAGCGGCGGGCCCCACTTTGACAACATATTGGCTTGATCAGATCAAGTGGTCCGCAGAGGGCCTTGTCCCCGTCGTCGCCCAGGATCACGCCACGGGCCGTGTGCTCATGCAAGCCTGGGTCAACCGCGAAGCGCTCAGCCTGAGTGTGACCGAACGCCGCGGCATCTACTGGTCGCGCTCACGCGGCAGGCTGTGGCGCAAGGGCGAGGAATCCGGTCACGTGCAGCACCTGCACGACATCCTGCTCGACTGCGATGGCGATGCGCTGATCTACGTGGTCGACCAGGTGGGCGGCATGGCCTGTCACACCGGTCGCGCGAGCTGCTTCTACAGACGACTCGACGCCAACCACGAGTGGCAGGTGACCGATTCGGTTCTCAAGGACCCGCACGCCATCTACGGAGACAGTGGCAGACACCATGGATGACGTTCTCACCCGCCTCGGTCAGATACTCGAAGAGCGTCGACGTGCGAACGCCGATGACTCCTATGTCGCCAGCCTGCACCGCAAGGGCTTGAACAAGATTCTGGAAAAGGTCGGCGAGGAAGCCACCGAGACCATCATCGCCGCCAAGGATGTGCCGGGCGGGGGCGACCGGCAGGCCCTGGTGAACGAGACGGCTGACCTGTGGTTCCATTCCCTGGTGATGCTGAGTCACCTGGATCTGGGCCCGCAGGATGTGCTGCAGGAGCTGCAGCGACGTTTCAATATTTCAGGGCTGGCCGAAAAGGCCGCCCGGACACAGACAAAGTAGACATTCGGCCCCTTCACAATGCCGCAGGCGTTGGGGGCGGAGACTCGGGAGGCAGTCATGGGTATCGGTGGTATCGGAATCTGGCAACTGATCATCATTCTGGTGATCGTGGTCATGCTGTTCGGCACGAAGAAATTGCGCACGCTGGGGTCCGACCTGGGCGGAGCACTCAAGGGTTTCAAGACAGCCATGAAGGACGACGACGCCAAGGACAGCGATGACGACGAAGTCGCCGTGAAGAAAGTGGCTGACAGCACCACCATGAAGTCCGAGAAGTCCGACGACAAGGCCTGATCCCGTTCGCGCGTTCTTTTCCTTTCACTCACCTTGATGCCAGGCGCCGCACATGTTTGATATTGGTTTCATGGAACTGGTGCTGATCGCCGTCGTGGCCCTGATCGTCGTGGGGCCCGAGCGATTGCCAGGCGCCATCCGCACCACCACCCTGTGGATCGGGCGGGCCAAGCGCAGCTTTCAGCAGGTGAAGACCGAGATCGAGCGCGAGATCAATGCCGACGAGATCCGCCGGCAGCTGCACAACGAGTCCATCATGGCGGGCATCGAGAAGGCGCGCAAACAGGCTGACTCGCTGGTGAAGAACGCCCGTCATGACATCGACGCCCTCGACAGCGAGATCAATACCACTCTCAAGAGCGAGGAGGCGGCCCTGCGCGAGATCGCGGCGCGCGAGGATGCGGCCCTGAAGTCCACGCCGGCACAAACACCTGCTGCACAAACTCCTGCGGCACAACCGGCTCGCGAGACCCCGGCGGCCCCGGTGGACGATCCATCAATCTACGATGAAGCGCCGCTGGAAGAGGAAGCCGGCACTGCCGAGACTGAACCGGCGCCAGCCGCCGCCCCGGCAACGCCTGCCAAACCCGTGGAGGACTTCTACAACAACCCTCCCAGCGGCACCATTTCGCTGAAGGGCGGGGTGTACCGCGCCACCACCTCGCTGGACGACGAGACTGATTCAGGACGTCGGATATGAGTGAGTCGACGGATCCGGTCAAGACGGCGGAGCTCACGCTGGTCGATCATCTGATTGAATTGCGCGACCGCATCATGAAGTCGCTGGTGGCGATCGTCGTGGTCTTCCTGTCACTGTTCTATTTCGCGAACGACATCTACACCTTCGTGGCCGACCCCCTGCTTGACGTGCTGCCCGACAACAGCGGCATGATCGCTATCGACCCGACCTCGCCGTTCTTTGCCCCGTTCAAGCTGACGTTTTTTGTGTCGCTCTGCCTGGCTGCTCCCTACATCCTCTATCAGGTGTGGTCCTTCATTGCGCCCGGGTTGTACAAGAACGAGAAAGAGATCGCGATCCCCCTGTTCGTGTCGAGTGTGGTCCTGTTCTATGCCGGGATCGCCTTCGCCTACTACATCCTCTTTGGCTTCGTGTTCTCCTTCTTCGTCTCGGTGGCGCCGGAGGGAATCATGGTGACGCCGGACATCAACAGTTTCCTGAGCTTTGCTTTGGCGATCTTCTTCGCCTTCGGCGTCGCCTTCGAGATTCCCATCGCCGTGTTCATCCTCATCTGGACCGGCATCCTCGAGCCGGAAGACCTCGTGGAGAAGCGGCCCTACGTGATCGTCAGCTGCTTCGTCATCGGCATGCTGCTGACACCTCCGGATCCGTTTTCGCAAACGGTCCTCGCGATTCCCATGTGGATGCTGTTCGAGCTTGGCATCTTCGCCGGCCGCTTCGCCAACCGCCGCGCGCAGGAGCGCGAACAGGCCGAGCAGCAGGCCGGCAAGTCCTGACGCAGGGCCGGCAGGCTCAGGCTGGACTCATACCCGCAGCATGAACGTCACCGGGCCGTCATTCTCCAGCCCGATCTGCATGTCCGCGCCGAACACCCCGCTCACCACCCGACAGGGCTGACGACGGGCCTGCTGCACCAGATAGTCGAACAGCGGCTCGGCCTCGGCCGGCGGCATGGCGGACGAGAAGCCCGGCCGCAGTCCCTTGTCCGTGGTGGCGGCCAGCGTGAACTGGGACACCAGCAGCCATTCCCCGCCGATCTCCAGCAGGGAGCGATTCATGCGCCCCTCGGCATCGGCGAACACCCGGTAATTGAGCAGTCGGTGCAGCAGACGATCGGCCTTGGCCGCATCGTCGTCCTTCTCCACCCCCACCAGCACCACCAGCCCCTGGCCGATCTCGCCCCGCGTCTCGCCTCCGATGCGCAGCCTGCCCCAGGTCACACGCTGCAGCAGGGCGATCACGCCACGGGCTCCTGGCGCAGCAGCCGCAGCAGGTCCTGCGTGGCGCGGATCAGCGCATCAGTGATGCCGGGTTCGACGGCGGAATGCCCCGCATCGCGGATGATGAAGAGTTCGGACTCGGGCCAGCGCTCGTGCAGCGCCGTGGCATTGTCCAGCGGACAGACGACGTCGTAGCGGCCATGCACGATATAGCCGGGAATGCCTGCCAGACGATAGGCATCGCGCAGGATCTGATCCGGTTCCAGGAAGGCCTGGTTGACGAAGTAGTGCGCCTCGATGCGCGCGAGCGCCAGGGCGATGTGCGGGTCGGAGAAGCGTTCCACCACATGCGGGTTCGGCCGCAGCGTGGAACAGCAGCCTTCCCAGACCGACCACAGCTTCGCCGCCGCCATGCGGGCGATCTCGTCCGTGCCTGTCAGGCGACGGTGATAGGCACCGATCATGTCGTAACGCTCCGGCTCGGGGATGTGCTCCCAGTAGTCCTGCCAGAAATCCGGGAACAGACGGCTGGCACCGTCCTGGTAGAACCACTGCAAGTCCTTGTCCCGGCACAGGAAGATGCCCCGAAGCACGAGTCCCAGCACGCGCTCTGGCCATGTCTGCGCGTAAACCAGGCTCAGCGTCGACCCCCAGGAGCCGCCGAACAGCACCCACTTGTCGATGTGCAGGAATGCCCGGATGGCATCCATGTCGGCCACCAGATCCTGGGTGGTGTTGTGCTGCAGTTCGGCATGGGGCGTGGAGCGACCGGCACCGCGCTGATCGAAGATGATGATGTGATAGTGCTCCGGGTCGAAATAGCGCCGGCTGTTGCCGTCGGTGCCGCCGCCCGGTCCGCCATGGACGAAGAGCACCGGAATGCCGGCCGGATTGCCGCACTGCTCCACATGCAGGGTGTGCAGGTCGGACACCGCCAGGCGGTGGGTGGCGAAGGGTTTGATCTCGGGATAGAGAACCAGCATGAAGATTCCTCGGGACGGTGACGTTGAGGCAATCTTAGGGGAGAACAGCAGCACTGGCGACAGTCTTGTGGGAGCGCGCAAGGCGCGCCCCCACAAGGACGCCAGGATCAGCCGCGAGCGGGACGGTCGGCGCGCTTGCGCTCGCTCTCGGTCAGCAGCTTCTTGCGCAGGCGGATGTGGTTCGGCGTGATTTCCACCAGTTCGTCATCCTCGATGAACTCCATGGCCTGCTCGAGCGTGTGCTTGATCGGCGGCGTCAGGATGATGTTCTCGTCGGTGCCCGAGGCACGGATATTGGTCAGTTGCTTGCCCTTGGTCGGGTTGACCACCAGGTCGTTCTCGCGGCTGTGCAGGCCGACGATCATGCCTTCATAGACCTCGACGTTGGGCTCCACGAACAGACGGCCGCGTTCCTGCAGCGTGAAGAGCGAGTAGCCGAGCGTCTTGCCGCGCACCATGGACACCAGCACGCCGTTCTTGCGGGCGCCGATGTTGCCCATTTTCACCGGGCCGTAATGATCGAACACGTGGTTCATCATGCCGGTGCCGGAAGTCATGCTCAGGAACATGGAGCGGAAGCCGATCAGACCACGGGTCGGGATGATGAACTTCAGACGAACACGGCCCTTGCCGTCCATAGTCATGTCCTGCAGATCGGCCTTGCGCATGCCCAGCTCTTCCATGACCGAGCCTTGGTGCTGCTCGTCGCAGTCGATGACCAGCACCTCGTGCGGCTCCTGCATCACGCCATCGATTTCCTTCACGATCACTTCAGGACGGGACACGGCCAGCTCGAAGCCTTCCCGGCGCATGTTCTCGATCAGCACGGACAAATGCAGTTCCCCGCGGCCGGAGACCTTGTACTTGTCGGGGGTGTCCCCCGGCTCGACGCGCAGGGCCACGTTGTAGATCAGCTCCCGTTCCAGACGGTCCTTGATGTTGCGGGTGGTGACGAACTTGCCGTCCTGACCGGCAAAGGGCGAGTCGTTCACCTGGAAGGTCATGCTGATGGTGGGGCTGTCCACGGTCAGCGGCGGCATGGCCTCGACGTGGTTCGGGTCGCACAGGGTGTCGGAGATGTTCAGCTTGTCGATACCGGTGATGCAGACGATCTCGCCGGCACTGGCCTCGTTCACATCCACGCGCTCCAGACCGAGGTGGCTCTTCACCTGCAGGATCTTGCCCTTGCGCTGATTGCCTTCACGGTCGACGATCACGACCTGGGAATTCACCTTGGCCACCCCGCCGGTGACGCGACCGATGCCGATCACGCCCACATAGCTGCTGTAGTCCAGCGCACTGATCTGCATGCGGAACGGTGCATCGAGGGTCACGGGGGGCGGCGGTACGCGATCGATCACCGTCTGGAACAGCGGCGTCATGTCGTCGGCCATCTGGCTCAGTTCGAGGCCCGCGAAGCCGTTCAGCGCCGAAGCATAGACCACGGGGAAATCCAGCTGCTCGTCGGTGGCGCCAAGGCGATCGAAAAGATCGAACACTTCATTGAGCACCCAGTCCGGACGAGCGCCGTCGCGGTCCACCTTGTTGATGACCACGATGGGCTTGAGGCCTTGGTCGAAGGCCTTCTGGGTCACGAAACGCGTCTGCGGCATGGGCCCGTCCACGGCGTCGACCAGCAGCAGCACCGAGTCCACCATGGACATGACGCGCTCCACCTCGCCGCCGAAGTCAGCGTGCCCCGGGGTGTCGACGATGTTGAGCTTCGTCTCCCCCCACCGGACCGCGGTGTTCTTCGCGAGGATCGTGATCCCGCGTTCCCGCTCGAGCGGGTTCGAGTCCATCACCCGTTCGGCGACGACCTGGTTCTCTCGGAAGGCGCCGGCCTGCCGGAGCATCTGGTCGACGAGCGTCGTCTTGCCGTGGTCGACGTGGGCGATGATGGCGATGTTGCGAATCTGCATAGCCTTCAAAGCTAATGAGGTCCGCCCCGGAAGAGGCGAGGGGGCGCCTCCCCGGGGGGGGACCGGCCCGGCGCGGCGCCCCCCGCCGGCCCTACCTCGCCGCCGGCTTCGGAGCCCCCCCGGGCACCGCGTCCTTGTCCGCCTCGGCGAAGCTCGTGTCGAACCCCTTCGCCTTGAGGGCCGCCACGAACGACCCCTTCTCCACCGACTTCATCCACGCCTCCTTCGGCTCCACGAGCTTTCGCTCGACGAGGTCGAGGAGGGTGTCGTTCATCGTGATCATGCCGAGCTTCTTGGAGGTCTGCATGATCGAGGGGATCTGGAAGGTCTTCCCCTCGCGGATGAGGTTCGCGACCGCCGGGGTGACGAGGAGGATCTCGCGGGCTGCCACGCGCCCGCCGCCGATCTTCTTGCAGAGCACCTGCGACACGACGCCCTTCAGCGACTCCGAGAGCATCGTCCGCACCTGCTCCTGCCGGTCCGCCGGGAACTGGTCGATGAGCCGGTCGATGGTGCTGGCCGCGGTCGTCGTATGCAGCGTCCCGAAGACGAGGTGTCCCGTCTCCGCCGTCTCGATCGCGATCCCGACCGTCTCGAGGTCGCGCAGCTCACCGACCAGGATGATGTCCGGATCCTCGCGCAGCGCCGCGCGGAGCGCACTCTTGAACGAGCCGGTGTGTACGCCCACCTGCCGCTGCGTGATCACGCAGTTCTTGTTCTCGTGCACGAACTCGATCGGATCCTCGATCGTGATCACATGGTCCGACCGCGAACGGTTCACCAGGTCGATCAGCGCGCAGAGGGTCGTCGACTTGCCGGATCCCGTCGGCCCGGTCACCAGCACGAGCCCCTTCGTGAGGTAACAGAGGTTCTGCACCTCGGGGCTCACCCCGAGCGCGTCGGCGGTGACGATCGTGCTCGGGATCACGCGGAAGACCGCCGCCATCCCCTTCCGGTCGCGGAGGACGTTGGCGCGGAAGCGCGCCACCCCGGTGATCTCGTGCGCGAAGTCGGTGTCGTTGGCCTCCGCGAACTCCCGCGTGTTCCGCTCCGGCATGATCGAGCGCAGCAGCGCCTCCATCGCCGTGGGGTCGAGCTTCGACTGGCCGGCGATCCGTACCATCTCCCCGCTCTTCCGGATGATCGGCGGCTCCCCGACCCGCATGTGCAGGTCGGAGCCGCCGTGCTCGACGAGCATGCGCAGGAGCTTTTCCATCGCGACCTTCGCCGAGCCGGGATCGCCCGCCGCGGTCTGCGCGTCGGGGACGTCCCCGCCGGCCGCCGCGTCCGGGTCGATGGCCTGGAAGGTCCCGGTCGAGCGCTTGAACTCGGCGTCGGCGTCGACCGTGAAGTCGACGACCATCACGTCGCCCTGCAGCATCGCGCGCACGGTGAAGACGCGCTCCGGCGAGGCGTAGCGGAACTTGGTGGGCTGCCGCGCGTCGATCGCCTGCTGGGCGGCGGGGGTCGCGATCTCGCGCACCAGCGCCACGACCTGTGCGGCGGTCAGGGGTTTGGTCGCGGGCTTCGGCTGCCCCTCCACGAGGAGGACCGCCGCCTCCCCCTCACGGAGCACGAGGGAGTCGGCGTGGCTGGAGAGCATCACGGAGAGGAGCTTGTCAATGTTGGCCATGGCGGGAATCTCGGTCACGCCGAACCCACCCGCCATAGCCGCCCTGCGACCTGACCCCCTGCCCTCTGGTCCCTGACCCCT
>JALREE010000126.1 GCA_023256835.1 Pseudomonadales bacterium
CGAGGATCTCATGCACCGCGTCACCCAGTTCAAATGGGTGCCAAAGCCTGACGCCATCGAGAAGGCGTTCGCTGTGATGCAGCCCGCTGTTCGCTACACGCTCGATGACATTCTCGAGCTGCCCGAGCTGGTCGAGCGCACCGTCGACATCGAGATGGGTCCGCGCCAGGCCGACATCTACAAGAAGATGAAGGACAACGCTTACGCCGCCATCGCCGCCAAGGAGATCACGGCGATGAACGCAGGCGCGGTTCTCAACAAGCTGCTGCAGATCAAGATCGCCCAGGGCGCCAAGCCTGGCGAGGGCGGCGAGCTGCCCGGCGGCAAGGTGGACGAGTACATCGCGAAGATCCGTCATTCCACACCAGGCGTGGGCCTCATCAGCCCGCCCCCGCACCATGACATCTATTCCATCGAGGACATCGCGCAGCTGATCCACGACCTCAAGAACGCCAACCGCAAGGCGCGCATCAGCGTCAAGCTGGTGTCCGAGATCGGCGTGGGCACCATCGCTGCCGGCGTGACCAAGGCCAAGACCGATCACCTGGTGATCGCCGGCCACGATGGCGGAACGGGCGCCTCGCCGCTGACCTCCATCAAGCACGCCGGTCTGCCCTGGGAACTCGGTCTGGCCGAGACCCACCAAACGCTGGTGATGAACAATCTGCGCTCCCGCGTGGTGCTGCAGACGGACGGCCAGCTGAAAACCGGTCGCGACGTCGCCATCGCCGCCCTGCTGGGCGCCGAGGAATTCGGCTTCGCCACCGCGCCGCTGATCACCCTGGGCTGCATCATGATGCGCAAGTGCCATCTGAACACCTGCCCGGTGGGCATCGCCACGCAGGACCCGGAACTGCGCAAGAAGTTCGCCGGCAAGCCTGAGCACGTCGTGAACTACCTGTTCATGGTGGCCGAGGAAATGCGTCAGATCATGGCCGCCCTGGGCGTGCGCAAGGTGACCGAGATGATCGGTCGCGTCGACCTGCTGGAAACAGACAGCGCCATCGCGCACTGGAAGGCCAGCGGACTGGACCTGAGCAGGATCCTGGCGCCGGCGCAGATCATCTTCGAAGGCACCCAGGTCTATCAGACCATCGCGCAGGATCACGGTCTCGAGAAGGCGCTGGACAACCAGATCATCGCGCTGGCGCAGGACGCCATCGAGACTGGTCGCCCCGTCCGCATCGAGCTGCCCGTGCTGAACACCAACCGCGTCGTGGGCACCATGCTGTCCAACGAAGTGGCCAAGCGCTGGAAGGAAGAGATGCTTCCCGAGGACACCATCCAGATCAAGCTGAACGGCTCCGCGGGTCAGAGTCTGGGCGCCTGGCTGGCCAAGGGCATCACCATCGCGGTGGAAGGCGACGCCAACGACTACGTGGGCAAGGGCCTCTCCGGCGGCAAGATCATTCTCTACCCGCCGAAGAACAGCACCTTCAAGGCCGAAGAGAACATCATCGCGGGCAACGTGAACCTTTACGGCGCCACCAGCGGTGAAGCCTACATCCGCGGCATCGCCGCCGAACGCTTCGCGGTGCGCAACAGTGGCGCGACCGCCGTGGTGGAAGGCATCGGCGATCACGGCTGCGAATACATGACAGGCGGCCGCGTGGTCATCCTGGGCAAGACCGGCCGCAACTTCGGCGCGGGCATGAGCGGCGGCATCGCCTATGTCTGGGACAAGGACAAGGACTTCGCGAAGCAGTGCAACACCGAGACCTACGCACTGGAAGCGGTGAGTGACGCGGCCGATGTCGCCGAACTCAAGCAGCTGATCAGCCGCCATCTGGAGTACACGGAATCCACCGTGGCCGCGCAGATCCTGGCGAACTGGGACAGCGCGCTGCAGCAGTTCGTGAAAGTGATGCCGACCGACTACAAGCGAGTGCTGAAAGAGCGCGCCAGCAGAATCGCCGCGCAGGCAGTCGCCGTCTGATCCTGCCCCGCGAGGGGCAGAGCGGACACCATACATACTACATTTGAGCAACTGGATCTACTGATGGGCAAACCAACTGGCTTCAAAGAATTCGATCGTCGTGCCGAACCTTACCGCGACCCCGCGCAGCGCCTGCTCGACTACAAGGAAATCTACACGGCGCATGACGACAAGCACCTGAGCACGCAAGGCGCTCGCTGCATGGATTGTGGCGTGCCCTTCTGTCAGTCGGAGCACGGCTGTCCGGTGTACAACCTGATTCCCGAGTGGAATGACCTGGTGTATCAGGGCCGCTGGCGCGAGGCGCTGGATCGTTTGCACAAGACCAACAACTTCCCGGAGTTCACCGGCCGCGTCTGCCCGGCCCCGTGTGAAGGCGCCTGCGTGCTCGGCATCAACGAGCCCGCGGTGACCATCAAGAACATCGAGAACGCCATCATCGACA
>JALREE010000199.1 GCA_023256835.1 Pseudomonadales bacterium
ACCGGGTAGAGGAAATACAGGTCGCGCGGGCCAAGGAAGTAGAGATTCGCCACCATGCCGGAAAGCGAGAGCACCGCGATGCAGAGTCCCGGAACCTCCGTGCGGCGCGTGCGCCAGACATAGGCAAAGACCAGCGAGGAACCGATCACCCCGATGGTGTCGACCAGGCCCACCGCCCAGTCGCCCAGGCTGAAACGCATCACGGCGAACGGCAGCAGGCCGATCACCGAGATCATGGAAAGTACGAGGACGATGACCTCTTCGGAGGTTCTTGTTTGCATGAGCGCCGCCACGTGGAGATTGACGGGGCCGATCTTACCGGGATTTGGACAATTTCCCACCGTGTAGGAAATTTGCCATATCAGGGCGCATTGCGCTGCTGCATGCGGTTCATGCGCTCGGCCTCGAGCTCGCGGAAACGAGCCATTTGTTCCGCTGTCAGCACCGGTGCCAGCAGGGCCTCCGCCTGTGCCTGCATCTGCGCGCGGCGCTGCTGCATGCCCTGGCCTTGGCCACCGCCTTGGCCGCCACCCTGTCCCGGGCCGCCCTGGGCACCCTGGCTCTGCCCTTGCCCGCCGCCCTGACCGCCACCCTGACCGCCGCCTTGCCCACCGCCCTGCCGCATGCCCTGCATCGCCGCCATCTGCTGTTCGTTGATCTGCGCCATGGCGGCACGGAAGGCGGGCTCCTGCTCCGAAGTAATCGCCAGCGCCTGGATCAGCTGCTGCACGCGCGCCTCGGGGTTCATGCGCATGCCTCCGCCGCCCCCAAGGCCGGGACCGCCACCCGCACCACTGCCAGGCTGGGCCAGGAGCGCCGTACCGGCAAGGGCGAGGCATAAGGAAGTGAGCAAGGCGAGCAAGGTGATTCTCATAATGGGACTCCTATTTTGATCAATTAATGTGCAATTGCGACAACGCTACTCCTCTGCCGCGCGCTTGCAAGCCTGGACGCGATCCAGTGCGGCAAGGCAGTGACAGCCTTACATGGCTTCCAGCTGTTCGCTCTTCTCCAGCCACTGCAGTTCCACCGTGTCCGACTCTGCCTTGAGCCTGGCCTGCTGCTGCAGCAAGCTGGTCAGATCCTTCTTGCGGGCCTCTTCGTAGAGGCTCGCATCCCCCAGCTGAGTTTCCACCTGCGCCAGCTCGGCATGCAGCTTCTCCAGGCGTTGTTCCAGCCGCCGAATCTCGTTCTTCAGCGGCGCCAGCTGCTGGCGCGTGGCAGCGGACTGCTGGCGCTGCTCCTTACGATCGCCCTTGCGCTCGGCCCCGGCATCCTGTGGTCGCGCTGCCGTGCCCGTGCTGCCCTTGCTGTTCTCCTGCATCCATTTCTCATAGTCGTGCAGGTCACCATCGAATTCCTGGCAGCGGCCGTGATGGATGGAATGGAACTCGTCCACGGTATTGCTGAGCAGATGGCGGTCGTGAGAGACGATCACCAGTGCCCCGGTGAAGCCCTGCAGGGCCACGGTCAGGGCGTGGCGCATCTCCAGGTCGAGGTGGTTGGTCGGCTCGTCCAGCAGCAGCAGATTCGGGCGCTGCCACACCACCAGCGCGAGGGCCAGGCGCGCCTTCTCGCCGCCGGAGAAATTCTC
>JALREE010000207.1 GCA_023256835.1 Pseudomonadales bacterium
AATTCCCGCCGCACCAGCACATAGCCGGCCACGGCCTGCGCGGTGACCGACAGGATCGACACATACCAGACCTGGTTGATGTGATAGCCCGGCTGGTACTTCAGGTAGACGGCCAGGGGCAGGAAGACCAGCACGCGGATGATCGAGCAGAGCATGGCCGGGCGGGTGTTGCCCAGGCCCTGGAAGATGCCTGAGCTGGAGAACACGATGCCCTGGGCGATGAAGTTCAGCGAGATCAGCTGCAGGAACACCGCGCCCACCTCGATCACCTCGGCCTCTTCGGTGAAGGCCATCACCAGCAGCTCCGGCTTCCACTGCATGAGGATGGTGACCACCAGCATCAGCGCGCTGGAGAGCATGACCCCCTTGTAATAGGTCTCGCGCACCCGGTCATGGCGGCCGGCGCCGAAGTTCTGGCCGGCGATGGGGCCGAGCGCGAAGGCGATGGCCATGGTCGGCATGAAGATCGACTGCATGATGCGGCCGCCGATGCTGAACCCGGCCTGGGCCGCCGCGCCGAAGTCTGCGATCAGCCAGTACACGGCCGAGAAATAGACAAACAGCAGCACCATCTCGCCGCCGGCCGGCAGGCCGATGTTGAACATGCGCGTCCAGACATCCACCCGCGGTTTCCACAGCGAGGTCTCGAAGGAGACGTATTTCTCCAGCTTGATGAAGTAGCCGGTGAGCAGCAGCACGCCCACGAACACGGAGAGGGAGCTGGCCAGACCGGCGCCCATCACGCCCAGCGCCGGGCCGGGGCCCCAGCCGGCGATCATGATCGGCGCGAGCACGGTGTTGAGCACCACGGTCAGCACTTGCACCACCATGCCGGGCTTCACCAGGCCCGTGGCGCGCAGCGAGGACGACATGGCCATGAGCGGAAACTGCAGCGCCATGCCGGGCAGGAACCAGTGCAGGAAGATCACGCCCTCGCGCACCGCGCCTTCGTCCGAGGCGACGCTGAGCATATAGGCATCCGCCGCCAGATAGCCGCCCACCAGCGTCACCACGGCGAACAGTGCCGCCACCATCAGCGACTGGTTGAATACCAGATTGGCATGCTCGCGGTCCTTGCGGCCCACGGCCTGGGAAATCATGGCCACGGCGCTGACGCCGAGGATCTGAGTCAAGGCCATGATCATGAACATCAGGGTACCGCCGGCGCCGACACCGGCCACCGAGTCGTCCCCGAGGGCGGCGACGAAGTAGAGATCCACCAGCAGATAGAGCGTCTGGAAGATCATGCCGGCGGCCACCGGGGCGGCCATGGCGATGATGGTGCGGGGGATGGAACCCTGGGTGAGGTCTTTCATGGCGAGCACTACCGGGCAGCTGCGAAGAAGGCGGCGAGAATACCGATTGGCACGCGGCGGCGGCAAGGAAATTCGCCTGTAAACCGGCTATTCCAGACCAACGGACGCAAAAGCGTGGACAGACGAATTGCGGCGCTTCCATACTGCCGGCGCAGGACACTCACAACAAAAACAACTGGAGATCCTAGGATCATGAAAATCGCTGCCCGCCTCACCGCGGGGAGCTGTCTGCTGGCCATGACAGCCTTCCCGTGCATCGCTCTCGCTCAGACGCTCACCGTTCCCTACATGCCGGAAGACGCTTCCGGACCCGAAGTGCCCGAAGGGGTCGCCCAGTTTGCCGTCGACCCGTTCTGGCCCAAGCCGCTGCCCAACAACTGGATCATCGGTCAGGTGGCCGGCACCGCCGTGGATGCCGAGGACAATGTCTGGATCATTCACCGCCCCTGGACCGTGCAGAGCACCAATGCCGGGTCCACGCCGCTGCAGAGCGTGCGCGACCAGAACTGGGGTCACTCGCCACTGCAGTCCCTCTGCTGCACCACGGCGCCGGCCGTGCTGGCCTTCGATCCCGAGGGCAATGTCATCCACGCCTGGGGCGCCAGCCCGACCAACGCCTATGAGTGGTTCAACAGCGAGCACGGCATCCATGTCGATCATCTGGGCTTCGTCTGGGTGGCCGGCAATGGCACCGACGATCATCACATGCACAAGTTCACCAAGGAGGGCGAGCTCGTGCTGACCATTGGCGGCGTGGGCATGAACGAAGGCAGCAATGACACCGATTCCGTCAACCGCGCCGCCATCATGGAAGTGGACCCGGAGACCAACGAGCTCTATGTCTCGGACGGCTACGGCAATCGCCGCGTGATCGTGTTCGATGCCGAGACGGGGGCCTATCGTCGGCACTGGGGGGCCTATGGCGAGCCGCCGATCGATGAGAACCCTGGTGTCTGGGACCCGAGCGCGCCGCCCAGTCGCACCTGGCGCACCCCGGTGCACGGGCTGGCGATCTCCGACGACGACCTGGTCTACATCAGCGATCGACCCAGCAACCGCATCCAGGTGTTCCGCAAGGATGGCACCTATGTCAGCGAATCCATTCTCGCGCCGCAGACCTACGGGCCGGGCAGCACCTGGGAGATGGAGTTCGACCCGCTGGATACCGAGCAGCGCTTCGTCTACGTGCCCGATGGCACCAACAACAAGATCTGGACGCTGGATCGGCAGACGCTGGAGCCTGTCTACTCCTGGGGCACGGGTGGCCGTCAGGCCGGCCAGTTCGACTGGGTGCACAACATGGACTTCGATTCGCAGGGCAATCTGTTCACCGGCGAAGTGCAGACGGGTCACCGGGTGCAGAAGTTCATTCGCCTGAACGGGCGCTGAGACCATGGGCGTTCTGCATCGACATCTGTCTGCGCTGACGCTGGCGCTGCTGTGCGCGGGTGCCGGCGGCGTGCAGGCGGACGAGCCCCTGGGCACCATCAGGCACTTCAGCCTGATGGACCAGATGATGATCAACCACACCCTGAGCGAGTACGAGGACCGCGAGTTCCTGGTGCTCTATGTGCAGGGCAGTGGCTGTCCCATCGCGCGCAATTCCGTGCCGGCCTACCAGCAGCTGTGGGAGCAGTACCGTCAGCGCAACATCGCCTTCGTCATGCTGAATGTGTTCGTGCAGGACGACATGCACCGCATCCAGAAAGAGGTGGAGATGTACGACATCCGGATTCCCGTGCTCAAGGACGAGGACCAGACCGTGGCCTGGTCCCTGGGGGTCGAGCGCACCGCCGAGGTGTTCATCATCGACCCGCGCACGCGCGAGGTGCTGTACCGCGGCCCCATCAGCGATCAGTTCAGCTATGAAGTCCGCCACGTGGAGGCCAGGGTGGAATACCTGGCCGACGCGCTGGAGACCTTGAGCGCAGGCGGGGTGGTGGACATGAGCGAGGTGCCGGACACCAGCGGCTGTCTGGTGGGGTATTTCCACCCGCGCGTCGTGGCGCTGCGCGGACGTTGAAGACGCCCGCCGTTGCGGGTGGCGTGAACAACAAGGCCAGTGGGGCTCCCCTTGTCGGGCGCGCCACTGGCCTTGTCATTGGTGCTGCGCTGCCTGTCGATCAGAGCGCGAAGGTGTAGCCGATGCTCAGCATGTCTTCCTTCAGCCACAGGTCCGCCTCGCCGCCGCCGAAGGGCATCGGGATGGAGCCGGAGCCGTTCACTTCTTCCTTGAAGGCGTGGGTGTAGGACACCGACCACTCGCCGCCGCTGGCTGTCTTCCAGCTGATGCCGGCGCTGATGTGATCCTCGATGGTGCCCGGGGCCAGGATGTTGAAGAAGGTCTCGGAGGTCGGGATGGGCTGCTGCGCGTGGCTGACGCCGGCCCGCAGGGTGTAGACATTGCTCAGCTCGTGCACCACGCCCAGCTTGATCACGCTGATGTCGCGCCAGCCGAAGCCACCGCCGTTGCGGCTGCCCAGCGCATTGCCGGTGAGCAGATTGGCCAGCGGATTGCCCACGGACTTCACGTCGCTGTACTCGATGCGCTGCCAGTCGCTGGCAATCGTGGTCTGCTCGCTGGCCTTCCAGGCCAGGCCCACGCCGTAGGACGCCGGGATGTCGAAGCCGCCGCGCTCGGCGAACAGGCCCTGGTAGCTGCTGAAGCGGCCCATGTCCAGACGCGAGGAGTAGGTGGCGCCCAGCGTCAGCGTAGGGGTCAGCTCGCCGCTGTAGCCCAGTTTCCAGCCCCAGCCGCGGGAATAGTCCGTGCCCTTGTTGCTCACATCGCCCGGCGCGGCCGAGAAGAAGGGATTGTCGAAGGCCTGCACGCCCTTCATCTCGAAGCGCTGGTAGGCGAAGGTGGTGGCGATGCCGAGGGTGTTGCGTGCATCCAGCTTCCAGGCCAGGGACGGGGTGACGAACAGTTGTTCCAGATTGACGCCGGCCGAGCCGCGCGAGCCGAAGGCGCCGAAGGGGTTGCGCCCGTAGTCGGTGTTCATGCCGCCGTTGGCGTGCAGAGCGAAGCCGAAGGACAGCTGATCGGACAGCT
>JALREE010000142.1 GCA_023256835.1 Pseudomonadales bacterium
AGAATGCGGAAATTGGCACCGGCGAGCTTGCCAAGCGCCGCCATGCGCGTCACGACGGCAGCGGAATAGACGACACCGTCCGGGTTGGCGTACTTGGGCACACACCAGATGCCCTTGATCAGCGGATCTGCCTTCACCAGGGCTTCGATCCGGGCCATGTCCGGCCCTTCGTCGTTCATGGTCACGGGAATCATCTCGATGTCCAGCGCCTCGCAGATGGCGAAGTGGCGGTCGTAGCCGGGTGACGGGCAGAGGAAGCGCACCTTGCCACCGGCAGCGGCCGCCTCGCGGCTCCAGGCGGAGGCGGCACCGCGCACGCCGTGGTAGAGGGCGCTGGTGACGATCTGGTACATGAACTGCAGGCTGCTGTTGCCGCCGACCATGGTGCGCTCGGGTGTGGTGCCAAGATACGCAGCGGCGAAGCGGCGCGCTTCCGGGATACCCATGATGCCCCCGTAGTTGCGGCTGTCCGTGCCGTCCTCGCAGCGATAGTCGTTGCTCAGGATGCCATCCAGCGCGTCGCTCAGTGCCAGCTGTTCAGAGCAGGGTTTGCCCCGGGTCAGGTCCAGATTCAGTTTCTGTGCACACACGGACTCATACTGCTGACGTAGTTCCTGCGCTCTGGCTTGCAGTTGCTGCTGGTTCAAGACGGGCTCCTCACTGGGTTGGATGGCATTCAAGGGAAGGCGTCAGGCTGGGTGGCTGCCGCCGGGCGCGCGGATTTTACAGTATACTCGGGCCAAACTCGATCAGGACCTGCCCGCCAAGATGCCCTCCCGCGAAGACCCGTCACCCGCCGAACTGCCCTCTGCCGATGTCCATCCCTACCAGGCCCTGAGCCCGGAAACCGTGCTGGAGGCCATGGAAAGCCTCGGCATTGTCACCGATGCCCGGATCCTCGCGCTCAACAGCTACGAGAACCGCGTCTACCAGGTGGGCGTTGAAGACGGGCCGCCGCTCATCGCCAAGTTCTATCGCCCGCAGCGCTGGACGCGGGAGCAGATCCTCGAGGAACACGCCTTCGCGCTGGAGCTGGCCGATCTGGAGATCCCCGTGGTGCCTCCGATGCAGCTGGCCGGCGGGCAGTCACTGCACGAGTACCAGGGCTTTTCCTTCGCGGTGTTCGAGCGCCGTGCAGGCCGGGCGCCTGACCTCGACAACCCGGACAATCTGCTGGTGCTGGGCCGCTTTCTAGGCCGCGTGCATGCGGCCGGTGCCACGCGCTCCTTCGCGCATCGACCGACACTGAGTGTCCAGCGCTTCGCCATCGAGAGCCGGGAATTTCTGCTGCAGCAGGGCTTCATTCCCGAATCCCTGGTGCGTGCCTATGACACGCTGAGCCGTGATCTGATTCAACGCGTTGAGGCCGTGTTCGCTCGTACGCGCGGGGTCGCTCGTCTGCGCATTCACGGCGATTGCCACCCTGGCAATGTGTTGTGGCGGGAGGACGCGCCGCACTTCGTCGATTTCGACGACACCATGACCGGCCCGGCCATTCAGGATCTGTGGATGTTGATGTCAGGCGAGCGCGATCAGCGCCAGGGACAGCTGCTGGAGATTGTCGAGGGATACAACGAGTTTCATGATTTCGATGCGCGGGAACTCGAGTTGATCGAGTCACTGAGGACGCTGCGCATCATGCATTACAGCGCCTGGCTGGCGCGGCGCTGGGAGGACCCGGCCTTTCCGCGCAGCTTCCCCTGGTTCAACACCGAGCGCTACTGGGCAGAGCACATCCTGGAGCTGCGCGAGCAGATGGCGGCCCTGGACGAGCCGCCCCTGCAGCTGTTTTGAGGGTCAGGGCGTCGGAGCGTCGAGCAGGACGCGCACGGCGTCCTCGATGAGGACGATGTCGTTGTCGCGAAAGCCCATGTGCACCAGGCGCACCACGCCGTCGCGGTCGATGAGGAAGGAGGTGGGCATGCCGCGCACGCCGTACGCGCCCAGCATCTCGCCCTTGGGGTCGGTCGCGATCAGGTAGTCCAGCGGCGTGTCCAGCAGGAACTCGCGCCCGTCCTCGATCGGGTCGTCCACATTGATGGCGATGACCTCGAAGCCCTGGTCACGGTATTTCGCATACAGTTCGTTGATCAGTGGCATGGAACGCAGGCACGGCGCGCACCAGGATGCCCAGAAATCCACATAGACCGTCTTGCCGCGCAGGCTGGAGAGGGTGATTGGCGGCTTGCCTTCTGCGATGTCCGGCAACGTGAAGTCAGGGGCCTGCTGGCCTTCTTCCAGGGCCAGCGCGGCGCTGCCGAAGCTCAACACTGTGGCTGTGAGAAACAGGCTCTGGGCGATGCGGCGCAGGATCATGCAGGGAACCTCTCGGTGACGCGGTGACTGGGGGCGGTCATCAGGCCTGTGCGCCGGCCAGCGTGGGAAAGCTCTGCATCAGGGCCTCCCAGCGCTGCTTCTGCAGCTTCAGGCGATAGCGGGCTTCCCGGTAACTGTCGCGCAACTTCAGTTGCTCGAAATGGGACCACTTTTCATGCAGTTGCGACGACTTCGCTTCGTACCAGTACTGCTGATGGCGCGCCCACTCCTGCAACGCCGCCTTGCACTGCTCGTACTCGCTTTCCAGGCGCGTGCGCCAGACTTCGGCGTTGTGAATCATGCCCTCCAGGGCAGTAACGGATTGCGCTGCGCGCTGATACTGCATGTCCAGACGGGCACTCTCGATCACGATGGGGGAGCAGCGCTTCAGGTCGCTGGCGAGTCCCACGCGCTCGCAGACATTGATGAACCACTTGGTCGGGTCAAAGTGCCACCAGCGCACGCCGTTGCGGTAGTCCCACTGAAAGGTGTGGTGGAAGTTGTGGTAGCCCTCGCCGTAGGTGAACAGCGCCAGCAGGGGGTTGTCCCGCGCCGAGCTGGCGTCGCTGTAGGTCTGCCGGCCCCAGATGTGGGCCACGGAGTTGATCAGCCAGGTCAGGTGCTGGCTCAGCACCAGACGCAGCAGGCCGCCCAGCAGCAGGCAGCCCAGGATGTCGCCATTGAGCCAGCCCAGAAAGGCGGGCAGGGCGATGTTCATCAGCAGCACCAGGCTGAGGTAGTGCCGGTGCTGCCACATCACGATCGGGTCCTTCTGCAGATCCTTGGCGTTGGAGAAGTCCTCCTTGCCGCTCTCGTAATTGCGCAGGATCCAGCCCATGTGCGAATACCAGAAGCCCAGCCCGGCGGAGTAAGGGTCCTTGTCGTTGTTGTCCACATGGGCATGGTGGCGGCGGTGATCGGAGGCCCAGTGCAGCACGTCGTTCTGCAGGGCACAGGCGCCGCCCAGGGCGAACACGAAGCGCACGAAGGGGTGTGCCTTGAAGGACTTGTGGGACCAGAGCCGGTGATAGCCGGCCGTGATGGACATGCCGCAATAGCCCATCAGCAGGACG
>JALREE010000301.1 GCA_023256835.1 Pseudomonadales bacterium
ATGAGCGCCTGCAGCTGTGGATCTGTGTCGGCAGGCGCAGACACGGCCAGGCGCCGCACGAAGGCTTCCGTGCTGAGGCGGGCCAGCACTTTCAGATCCGCGTCAAAGCCGGACGCCGGTCGCGCACTGCCGAAAGCGGCACCGATATCGTTGTACCGCCCGCCCTGCGCCACGGCCCGGCCATATCCCGGCGTGTAGGCCGCAAACACGATGCCCGTGTGATATTCGTATCCGCGCAGTTCGCACAGGTCAAAGCCCAGTGAGACATCCGGCAGTCGCCGCCTGACAGCCTTGGCGATGGCGGCCAGCTCGTCCAGTGCTGTGACAGCCTCCTGTGGGGCCTCTTCGAACACGCGCAGTGCTTCATCCAGAACGCTTTCGTCTCCACTGAGGCGGGACAGCTGCAGCAGCAGACTGCGCGTACCGGCGTCTGTCACCTGCTGGGCGAGCAGTTCGTCAATCTCGCCAAAGGCCTTGCGCTGCAGCGCATCGAACAGATCACGCTCACTCTGGACGGACAGACCGCAGGCCTTGACCAGGCCGCGGAACAGGCCGACATGACCCAGCACCAGATGGACGTCCTCGATGGAGGAGGCGCGCAGCGTCTCATGCATCAGGCAGATCAGCTCGATGTCGCAACCCGTCCCAGCATGGCCGAACATCTCGGCACCGATCCGGATGGGAACCCGCGAGGCCAGCAGCCCACGCGGCAAGGTGTGCAGGACATGGTCGGCATAGCAAAGCCGCACTGGAAGCTGGCCTGCCCCTTGACGACGGCCGAGGCAGTGCGCATCGATCCGCGCCACCTGCGGCGTGATGTCTGCGCGCACGCCCATCATCCGTCCCGTCAGCTGGTCGGTGATCTTGAAGGTATGCAGGTCCAGATCATGGGATGAACCCACGAGCAGCGAATCGAGGTACTCGATCAAGGGAGTGATCACCAGGTCATAGGACCAGCCGGCATACAGATCCAGGATGCGACGGCGCAGCGTCTCCAGCTTGAACGCCTCGTCAGGCAGAATTTCTTCCACACCCTCGGGAAGCAACCATCGATTCCGCGTTGTCATTCGTCAAATCCTGCAATCAATCCTGTCGAAATGGCGTCCTTACCGCTGCCGGTCGCGGCAAAAAGCGGTTCCCCCAGACGGACAAAGACCAGCAGCAAGAAATCCTGCTGCTGGTCCTGGCCCAGGCCTTACTGTTCTGCTGTGCTGCCGCGCAGATACTTGAAGTATTCGCTGTCCGGATCCATCAGAAGGACGTCGCCCTTGCTGGAGAAACTTTCCTGATAAGAGTTGAGGCTGCGGGTGAAGGCGTAGAACTCTTCGTTGCGCGAATAGGCCGCCGCGTAAGTCGCCGCCGCGATGGCATCGCCTTCACCGCGAATGCGCTCTGCATCGCGGTAGGCTTCCACCAGCAGCACGGCTTCCTGGCGATCGGCGTCCGCTTCGATGCCGATGGCCAGCTCGTTGCCCCGTGAACGCAGTTGCTGTGCCTCGCGCTGGCGCTCGGACGTCATGCGCTCATAGACGGAAGAGCGCACATCCAGCGGCAATTCGATCTGCTTCACACGGACATCGATGACTTCGATGCCGTATTCCTCGGCCGTGGATTGATTGAGCTCGCGTGTCAGCTCCTCCATCAGCAGATCGCGCTGACCGGAGACGACTTCCTGCAGATCGCGCTCACCGAACTTGTTGCGCAGGCCGTCGTTGATGCGCTGGGCCAGCAGATTGCTGGTGCGGCTCTCCTCGCCGGAAGACGAGGTGTAGAACTTCTCGACATCGACGATGCGCCACTTGGCGAAGGAATCAACCACCAGCGCCTTCTGTTCCAGCGTCAGGTAGCGCTGCGCCTCTGCCGTCACAGTGAGGACACGACCATCGAACTTGCGCACCGTGTTGACCCAGGGCAGCTTGAAATGCAGGCCGGGCTCCAGATCGGACTCCACGATCTGACCAAACTGCAGCAGGATCGCGCGTTCGGTCTCGCGCACCACAAACACGGCATCAGAGCCGGCTATGAACAGGAAAAACACCAGAATGCCGGCGAATGTGCTCTTCATCAGCGTACTCCTCTGGCCACGGGGGCCGGTTGCAGACGGGCGCGATCAGTCTCCGCGGCTGCCAGTTCGCGCGAGACCTGCTCGGAAATTTCACGCAGCTGCTGGGGCGTCAACGCCGCCTGGCTGCTGGACGCTGCCGCGGCCGTCTGCTCGATGATTTTGTCCAGCGGCACGTAGAACATGTTGTTGCCACCTTCAACGTCGATCAGCACCTTGCTGGTGTTGCTCATCACTGCCTGCATGGCATCGATGTACATGCGCTCACGGGTGACCTGCGGCGCCTTTTCGTACTCCGTCAGCAACTGCTCGAAACGAGAGGCCTCACCTTCCGCCCGAGCGATCACCTGATCCCGGTAGGCATTGGCCTGCTCGATGATGCGTTGCGCTTCACCGCGAGCCACCGGAACCACGCGATTGGCATAGGCCAGGGCCTCGTTCTGCACACGCTGTTCGTCCTCACGCGCCTTGATCACGTCGTCGAAGGCACCCTGCACCGCATCGGGCGGCTGGGCATTGCGGACAGTGACCTGGGAAATCTGGATGCCGGAGTCATAGCTGTTCATGTAGCGCTGCAGACGATCACGCACTTCTGCTGCCACATCCGCTCGCCCCTGGGTCAATACGCGATCCATGGTGGTGCCACCGACCACATGGCGGATGGCGGATTCGGCTGCATGGTCAAGACTCACTTCCGGGTCGCGCACCACGAGAGCGAACTTGACGGGATCGTCGATGACGTACTGGACATCAATGGAGACATTCACGATGTTCTCGTCAGTCGTCAGCATGTCGCGGGCGTAAGAGCGCGTGTTCACACGCGAGACGTTCACCTTCTGCACGCTGTCGATGATGGGCGGGTTCCAGCGCAGGCCGGGTGTCACGACTTCGTCGCGCAGGGCACCGAAACGCATGACCACGCCACGCTCGGATTCATCCACGGTATAGAAACCCATGGCCGCCCAGATGACGACGAGGACCACCAGCGCGCCGCCCAGCAGGCCGCCGGACACACCAGGAGCGTTGCCGGCAGCGCCGCCACCGCCACCGGAAGAACCACCGGACTTGCCGCCCAGCAGAGCGTTGAGTTTGCGGGAAACACTCTTGATGATTTCATCAATGTCGGGCGGGCCCTGGTCGCCGCCGCGACGGCCGCCGCCGCCCCAGGGATCGTTCCCATTGCCTTTGTTTCCAGGTTCATTCCAAGCCATTGGCTTCTCCATACCGCAAAATACGGGCGGTGAGTTTAACGAATAATTGCAGATTAACCCAGCTTTTTACCCGCCAGCCAAGGGACTCAGACCCTAGTCCTGAAGGAGTCTTTCAAGGTCCGCACGAGGCAGTCGGATGGCCAGGGAGACCTCTCCGTCTGCATTCACGTCCTCGCGATGAACAGCTCCCCTGGCATATAGACGGGCTCGCAATCGCCCCTGATCGGGGCGCAGGGCGATGTTGCGTTCGACGACGTCTTGACCGAGCAATTCCCCAATCGCTTGCATCAACAGGGGCACTCCTGCACCGGTGCGCGCTGACAGCCAGAGCCGTACCGGCCTGCCCGACTGATCACGCTCGAGCGCGGGCTCGCGATCGGCAAGCAGGTCGATCTTGTTGTAGACCAGAAGACAAGGCACCTGCGCGGCATCGATTTCCGCCAGCACCTCGTTGACCTGCTCGGTGAAGTACTCGTGCTGCTCATTGGCCACATCGATGACATGCAGCAGCAGATCTGCCTGTGCTGTCTCTTCCAGCGTCGCGCGGAAAGCCTCGACAAGCTTGTGGGGAAGATGACTGATGAAGCCTACCGTGTCGGCCAGGATGGCAGGGCCGAAGCTCGGCACAGCGATGCGCCGCAGGGTGGAATCCAGCGTGGCGAAGAGCTGATCCGCAGCATAGGTGTCGGCCCCGGCCATGGTATTGAAAAGGGATGACTTGCCGGCATTGGTATACCCCACCAGAGAGATGGTCGGGATATCGGCCCGGCTGCGGGAGCGTCGCCCCTGTTCGCGCTGCGCCCGAACCTTGATCAGCCCCTTGTTGATGTTCTTGATGCGCTGCCGGATCATGCGCTGATCCAGCTCCAGCTGCGTCTCGCCGGCACCGCGCAGACCGATGCCGCCCTTCTGCCGATCCAGGTGGGTCCAGCCGCGCTTGAGTCGTGTCACGGTATGCTCGAGCTGTGCCAGCTCCACCTGCAGCTTGCCTTCATAGCTGCGTGCGCGCTGAGCGAAGATGTCGAGAATCAGTCCGGTGCGGTCAAGCACGCGGCACTGCAGTGCCTTCTCCAGGTTGCGCTCCTGGCTGGGACTGAGGGAATGATTGAACAGCACCAGTTCGGCCTGGTGTTCCTTGACGGCAGCGGCAATTTCCTCGAGCTTTCCTGACCCGACGAAATGGCCTGCATCCGGCTTCTTGCGACTGCCTTTTATGAATTGAACGGGAACGGCGCCTGCGGATCGCGCCAGCTCCTCGAACTCAAGTGGGTCCTCCTGATCCTCTTCCGCTTCCAGATCAATATGCACGAGGACTGCGGTTTCACCGCCATCGGGTCTTTCAAAGAACAAGAATGCTCCTCAGATCAGGCAACATTCCCCGGCGCTTCTTCGTCTTCCTCGACAGGCAGATCGCCAGAACCCTGAGTCGGAATCTTGACCGAGCGGGCGGGGACTACGGTGGAAATGGCGTGCTTGTATACCATCTGATTCACGGCGTTCTTCAGCAGGATCACGAACTGATCGAAGGATTCGATCTGGCCCTGCAACTTGATGCCACTGACAAGATAAATGGATACTGGAATTCGCTCCTTGCGAAGCACGTTCAGGAAAGGGTCTTGTAGAGAGTGCCCTTTTGACATTTCTATTCTCCTTGGTTTTTTGAATTGAGCTGGAAAACCCAGCGGTTTGCGTCCAAACAATCTCTATATTGCGATCCGATCCACGAACTTCAAGATCAGTTCAAGAGTCTCCGGGTTTTCGCTGTCAAAATCCTGCAGATTTTCCCAACTTCGCAGCCACGTGATCTGGCGCTTGGCCAGCTGTCTCGTCGCAATGATACCTTGTTCCACCATGGCATCAAAGGCCAAATCTCCCGCGATGTATTGCCACACCTGCCGGTATCCGACGGCCCGCATCGAAGGCATTGCGAGGGTCAGGTCGCCCCTTCCACGCAAGGCCTCGACCTCTGCGACAAGGCCTTGATCGACCATGCCGCGGAAACGTGCGGCGATTCTGTCATGCAGTACGTCGCGAGAACGCGGCTGGATCGACAGAAAATGCAGATCGACGTGATCGAGCGGCGAAGCCGGAACAAGCTGACTCTCGCGATGCCACTGTGTCATAGACTTGCCTGACACCAGAAAAATTTCGAGCGCACGCTGCAATCTCTGCGGATCATTCGGATGAATGCGCAAGGCTGACTCGGGATCCACTTCCTGCAAATGCGCATGGACGGCTGCCCAGCCCAGTGTCTCGGCCATAGCGGTGATCTGCTGGCGGATCCGGGGATCGGCACCCGGCATCGCGGCCAGGCCGTCGCGCAGCGCCTTGAAGTAGAGCATGCTCCCGCCAACCAGGAGCGGAATCCGGCCGCGAGCGCGGATTTCTGCCATTTCACGCAAGGCATCCGTACGAAACAGCGAGGCCGAATAGACTTGCGCAGGATCGAGAAAGCTCAGCAGTCTGTGTGGCGCCAGGGCGAGCGTCGCGGCATCGGGCTTGCCTGTGCCGATATCCATGCCTCGGTAGATCTGCGCCGAGTCCACGTTGATGATCTCGCAGGGAAGTCTTCTGACCAGCTCGATGGCCAGCGCCGTCTTGCCGGAGGCGGTGGGGCCGAGCAGACAGATGGCCGGCGTCCGCGGCTGTTCTGCCTGATCGCCTGAACTTGCGACTGGGCTCTTCATGCTGACCGCCTACTGACCTCGCAGAAACAGCTTGTCCAGCTGATCCAGTGATTGCAGCACCCAGGTGGGACGCCCGTGATTGCATTGACCGCTGCGTTCGGTGCGTTCCATGTCGCGCAGCAGAGCGTTCATTTCGGGAATGCTCAACTGGCGATTGGCGCGCACGGAAGCATGACAGGCCATGGTGGCAAGCAGCTCATCCTGATGCTGACGAATACGTTCGCTGCTGCCGTGCTCGCGGATGTCAGCGAGTACATCTCGCACCAGCTGCTCGATGTCGGCGGCAGCCAGAATGCTCGGCACCTGCCGCACGACCAGCGCTTCGCTCGCCACCCGCTCGATGCCCAGGCCGAGTGCCAGCAGTGTGTCCGCTTGCTGTTCCGCGCAGTCTGCCTCGGCCTGACTGACCGCCAGCGAAAGCGGCACAAGCAGAGGCTGGGCGCGGATGCCCTGTAGTTGCAGCGCCGTCTTCATGTGCTCATAGGTGATGCGCTCGTGCGCAGCGTGCATGTCCACGATGATCAGTCCCTGCCGGTTCTGCGCGAGGATATAGATTCCGTGCAGCTGCGCGATGGCAAAACCCAGAGGGGGCACGTCGTCGTCATTGTGCAGCGCCACGTAGGCCAGCTGCTGCCCGGTCGTCATGGCAACGGGGGCACGAGAAGGCCAGCTGGCCGGAGCAGGCCACCCGGCGGAGACTGGTGCCGACTCCGCAACGCCGAGCGGAATGCGGTTCTGCACGGCATCGGCTGTCCCGAAAGCAGGGGCACCTGGCACCCAGGCGCCAGCTTCGGCAGACGCACCGCCAGAGCCAGCCTCTGCCGACAGGCGATCCTGCGGCCGCTGATCGGCGAGCGCCCGGTGCAGGGCACGGAACAGAAAATCATGCACCAGGCGTGAATCGCGGAAACGCACCTCGTGCTTGGTGGGGTGCACATTCACATCCACCAGTGCGGGCTGCAGTTCCAGATACAGCACGAAGGCCGGATGGCGTCCATGGAACAGCACATCCTGATAGGCCTGCTTGACGGCGTGACTGACAAGCTTGTCGCGAATGATGCGACCGTTGACGTAGAAGTACTGCAAGTCTGCCTGACTGCGCGAGAACGTGGGCAGGCTCACCCAGCCCCACAGCCGCAGACCGGCTGCCTCGACATCGACATGCAGGGAATTCTCGAGAAAGGCGGATCCGCACACCAGGGCCACGCGGCGCTGCATTTCAGGAAGCGAGCTGGCCGCCTGCAGATGATGGACAACGCGCTGGTTGTGGCGCAGCAGGAAACTGACATCGAATCGACTCAGTGCGAGGCGCTTGACGACATCCTCGATACGCTCGAACTCTGTTTTTTCCGTGCGCAGGAATTTCTTGCGTGCCGGCGTGTTGAAGAAGAGATCGCGCACCTCGACGCTGGTGCCCTGAGGATGTGCGGCAGGCGAGACCGCCGTGACCATCTCCTGCCCCTGCGCCTCGACGCGCCAGGCGTTATCGTCCTGTGCATCGCGGGCCCGGGAGACCAGTTCCAGGCGCGAGACAGAACAGATGCTGGCCAGGGCCTCGCCACGAAATCCAAGACTGGCGATGTTCTCCAGATCGTCC
>JALREE010000338.1 GCA_023256835.1 Pseudomonadales bacterium
AGGCGCTGCGTGCCTTGTCATCGGCCCAGTTTTCCACCGTTTCTTCCCAAAGCCGCACGCCGGTGTCGGTCAGGCCGATTACTGCGGCTTGACCAGTTTCAGCATGAAGCGGTCAGTGTTGCGCTCCAGCTCGGCAGCGAACGGGGCCTGCGTGTGGTTGTCGCTCGGCACGTTCAGCAGATCGCTTTCCTCGGCAATCACGAATCCGGCTTCCAGTGCCGCGGCACGGGCCAGGTCCACGGGAATGCGGTGCAAGGTGGCGTTGTCGGCACCCGCGTCACCTTCGTGGTCGATCAGGCCGAGAACAGCGCCCGGCTTGAGGGCGTTCTTGATGTTCACCAGGAAGCGCTGTGCGGCGGCCGGATCAGCGTTGTACACGTCATGGAAGTTCAGGTTGGTGATGGCGAAGTCGATGGAGTTCGCGGGCAGCGTCAGGTCGGCAGTGGCGTCGGCCTTAAGCAGCTGCACATTGGACAGACGCGCCAGACGGGCGTCGACGGTGGCCTGGGTGGTGCCACGTGCCAGCGCCGCTTCGGAGTTCTGCATGTAGACCTTGCCATTCGGGCCGACGGCACGAGACAGCACTTCGGTGTACCAGCCGCCACCGGACATCACGTCCAGCACCGTCATGCCGGGCTCCAGACCCAGGAAGTCCAGCGCCTCCGCGGGCTTGCGCGCGGCGTCCAGCGCCTTGTCGGCGTCGCTGCGGTCGGCAGCGGCGAGGGCCTGATTCACGGCGGCCACATCAATGGCCTGTACCTGCACATTGGCGCCGACCAGCATGGCGACGGCGGCAACGAGGGGAAGAATCTTTTTCATGTTGGCATATCCTTGGAATGTAATTGTTTTTCGGGAAATTCGAACGGCGCCTAGGATAAACCAAGGCCCCATGGGGAGTACACCTGAACGTGACCGGGGAGGGGCGGCTTTGCTTCGAGCAGCGCGGGTTCAGTGCAGGCGGCGGGCGCTCATCAGCTCGGTTTCGAAGAGTTTCTTCACACGCAGGAGTTCGTTCAGGCCGCCCTGGGATTCCATGTGCGGCAGATGGCTTTCGATGTCGTTCAGGATGTTGGTGATGCTGCCAGTGTCCAGCGTGCTCAGGTCCATGTCGAAGGGCCAGGCGGGTTCTTTGCCAAACATGAAGGTGATCTCCGGTGACGCGATACGTTGCCGGGTCATCGACCGCTGGCGGCAGAACTTGATCCTGCGCTCAGTCCACGCCCATGGCGGCTCGCATCACCCGGCTCTTGAGCAGCACGCTGCGATCCAGCCCGGACATGCCGGCATTGCGCAGCCAGCGCAGGGGCAGCGCCTGATCGGCATAGAGCCGCTTGAAGCCTTCCATCACCCACATCATGCCCAGATTGTGGCCGATGCGCTGCCGCTGATAGCGCCGCAGCACTTGCAGGCTGCCAATCTCGTCATCCCGCTCGAGAGCCTCGCGCAGCTGGGCGGCAAGCGCTGCGGCATCGGCAAAGCCCAGGTTCACGCCCTGTCCTGCCAGCGGATGAATGGTATGGGCCGCGTCGCCCACCAGCGCGATGCCTTCCTGCACATACTGCTTCGCGTGGCGCTGGCGCAGGGGCACGCACAGCCGGGGATCCACCTGCTCGATGGCGCCGAAGCGTCCCTCGATGGCCTGTTCCAGTTCACTGGCGAAGGCCTCGTCGCCCAGCGCCATGAGAGCGGCCGCCTTGTCCGGCACCACCGACCAGACGATGGACGTGACGTGCTGGTCGGTCACTGCGTCAGTGGCCTTCAGGGGCAGGAAGGCCAGCACACCTTCGTCCATGAAGCGCTGGGTCGCGGTATGACGATGCGGCAGGCGGGTGCGCACCGTGGTGACGATGGCCTGATGTTCGTAGTCCCACTCACTGAGTTCGAAGCCCGCCAGTTCGCGGACCCGGGACGCGCCGCCATCGGCCGCCACCAGCACGCGCGCGCACAGCAGGCGGCCATCGGCCAGCTCCAGCTGGGTGCGCGACTGATCGGCATCCAGCGGCGCGGGCACCGGCAGCCGCTGCAGGGCTTCCAGGCTCACCGGCGCCAGCAGACTGATGTCCGGCACGGCGTGCAGACACTCGTGCAGGGCGGCCAGCAGCACGGAATTCTCGACAATGTGCCCAAGGCTTGCGCAGTGAATGTCCTGAGCGGCGAAATGGATGGACCCAGTGCCGTCGGCCTCCCAGACATGCATGTCGGTATAGGCGCAGCTGCGCCGCTGTTGCACGCCGGACCACGCTCCCAGGGACTCCAGGAAGCGGCGCGAGGCCGGGGTGATGGCGGAGACGCGGGGATCGAAACGCTCAGGGGCCACGTACGAGGCTGCCGGCGCCGGCAGAGCCTGAGCATCCAGCACCGCGATGCGCAGGCCTGTGTCGGCCAGCGCCAGTGCGACGCTGGCGCCCACCAGACCGCCGCCGACGATGATGACGTCGAATATCATGACAGTGCGCTGTTGCATGGCGGCTCCAAGGGGGACTGAATGTGCACGCAGTATAGCCGGGCGTTCGCCGCCGCGGCAGCCCGGCGTGCATGCCTGGCTTGCCGCGCTGCAGGCCAGCGTGGCGCAGTGGCCGAACCGGGTCATGATCTGAGACCATCTGCCCCCGCGTATCCGCCCCAACGCTTTTCAAACAAGAGACCCTGCCCATGAAACGGAGCCTGCTGATGATTCCCCTGCTGACCCTGCTCGGCTGTGCCGGCGAACGTCCCGCCACCCTTGGTGCGACGGACGGCCGCCTGGGCACCTGCCCGGATTCCCCCAACTGCGTGTCGAGCTTCGAGACTCGCGACAGTCACCGCATCGCGCCGCTGCAGTCCACGCTCGGCGAAGTGCGCGAGGCGGTCAGCGGCATGCCCGGCGCCCGCATCATCGAGGAGCGCGAGCTGTATCTGTACGCAGAGTTCACCTCGCGACTGATGGGCTTCGTGGACGACGTGGAGTTTCTGGCCGAACCGGCGGCGGGCCTAGTGCATGTGCGTTCGGCCTCGCGGCTCGGGCACAGCGATCTGGGGGTGAACCGCAAGCGCATCGAGGATCTGCGCAGCTCGCTCGGCGCGCCCTGAGTCAGGCCTGCAGCGCGCGGCGCTCGCCCAGGCCCATGGCCTGACGGGCAAACTGCTGCTTGACGGGCGGCAGCAGGTCGATGGAGAACAGGCCGGCCTTGCGCGCCCAGACAAGTGCTGGCTGGGCGCTGGAGAAGAGTCGCGTCATGTAGTCACTGAAACCGATGGTGAGCTGCTGATCATTCTGCTGCTGCGCCACATACGCCTGCAGCACACTCATGGCGCCCGGCGCGATGCCTTGTGCCCGCGCCCTGGCGATCTGCTGCGCCAGACTCTGCGCATCGCGCAGGGCAAGATTAAGGCCTTGCCCCGCCACCGGGTGCAGGGTGTGGGCGACATTGCCCAGCAGCACCAGCCCGGGCCTCACCTGCTCACGCGCCACACTGAGGGTGAGTGGGTAGAGCGTGCGAGCGCCCACCTTTTCAAAACCTCCCAGCCGATAGCCGAAGCGCTCCTGCAGCCGGTGCAGGAATTCCCGCTCGGGCAGCTGTGTCACGGCCTGCGCGTCGGCATCGGGCAAGGTCCAGATCAAGGCGCCGCGCGCGCGGCCCTCGTCATCGTCGGCCAGGGGCAGCACGGCCATGGGGCCGGTGTCGGTGAAGCGCTCGTAGGCGACATGGCGATGCGGCTCACTGAAAGCTACGTTGGCGATCAGGGCGTGCTGGCCGTAAGGGGTCTGACTGCTGCCGATGCCCAGTTGCTCGAGCAGCGTGGAGCGCCCGCCATCAGCCAGCACCACCAGATCGGCGTCGATGGCCGGCAGCGCACCGCCAGCCCCCTGGCCCTGCAGGCGCATGCCTTGGGGCAGGGGGGTCAGGGCGCTGATGCTGGCGGGGCTCAGCAGATCGATGTCCGGGTCGCGCTCCAGCGCCTGTGTCAGCACCTGGCCCAGAGGCTGGTTCTCGGCCACGTGACCCAGGGCGTCCACCTGCATGGCGGCGCTGTCCAGTCGCACGGCTCCGAAGTGCCCGCGGTCAGACACGTGAATGCGGCGGATGGGCGTGACATGGGGAGCGATGGCAGACCACAGGCCCAGTTGTTCGTAGAGACGCTGGCTGCCATGGGAAAGGGCGGTGGAGCGGACGTCGAAACTGCTGGACGCCTGCGGTGTCGCGGCCGCTTCGACGACAGCGATACTGGCGCCGCTGCCACGCAGCTGCACCGCCAGGGCACTGGCGAAACTCGCGCCCACGAGGCCGCCGCCGACGATCACGATGTCATAGTGCTGCCTGGCCTGCTGGATCTTCATGCCGCGTCACCCTCCGTTTGCACATGGCGCCGCTGGCATCAGGCGACGGCCTGGGCGCGCGCCTGCGCCATGAAGGATTCGATTTCTTCGACTGTCTTCGGCGCCCCAGCACTGAGGATGCGATGTCCGGTGCGCGTCACCAGCACATCGTCCTCGATGCGGATGCCGATGCCGCGCCACTTGCTGTCGACGTCCATGTTGTCGGGGGCCACATAGATGCCAGGCTCGATGGTGGTGACCATGCCCGGTTCCATGAGGCGCCACTTGTCATCAATCTTGTAGTCGCCCACGTCGTGCACGTCGATGCCCAGCCAGTGACCCGCACGATGCATGTAGAACGCCTTGTAGGCGCCATGCGTAATCAACTCCTGCACATTGCCCTTGAGCAGACCGAGACGCACCAGTCCCTC
>JALREE010000097.1 GCA_023256835.1 Pseudomonadales bacterium
CATCGTGGTCCAGAACGGCGTCATCACCGACATCCGTCAGGCGGGCTTCAGCCAGCCGGTGGGCACGCTGATCCAGGCGGGCCAGCAGTTCGTGATGCCCGGGCTCATCGAGAATCACACGCACCAGTCCATCACCCAGGGCATCATGCTCGGCAACATGTACCTGTGCCATGCCATCACCTCGGTGCGCGAGACGGGCGATGATCCGTATCACGCCGTGGAGCGGCGCGAGTCGGTGGCGTCCGGGCGACGCCCGGGGCCGCGTGTCTTCACTGCCGGCCCGCTCAACGAAGGCACACGCGTGTCCTACGGCGTGTCGGAGACCGTGGAGGATCTGGTGCGCATCGAGGACTCCGCGCGCCTGTCCACCGAGCTGCAGCTCAATATGTACAAGAGCTATGTGCGCCAGGATTACACCGTGCAGAAGCGGGCCATCGAACTGGCGCACGAAGCGGGCATTCCCGTGTCGTCCCACGAGCTCTACCCGGCGGTGGCCAATGGTGCGGATCAGATGGAACACCTCGCGGCCACCAGTCGGCGCGGCTTCTCCATGAAGGCCTCGCGGCTGGATCGCTCGTACCAGGACGTGATCGCGCTCATCACCCAGTCCCGCGTCATCGTCACGCCCACCATGGCGCTGTCGGAGCGTGGCAGTGATCTGGCTGTGCAGCAGGACATCCTTAAGCGCATCGTCGATGGTGGCGGGCGCATCGTGGCGGGCACCGACTCGCCCTTCGTGACCCATGCCGACTCGCTGCACCGCGAACTGGAGATCTACGTGGGAGCGGGCCTCAGCGTGGCCCAGGCCCTGCGCTCGGCGCAGAGTGATGCCGCGGAGGCGCTGGGCGCCGGTGCGCAGCTGGGCCGCATCGCCCGCGGCTACATCGCCGACCTGGTGATTCTCAACAGCAATCCCTTCGAGAACATCAGCAATGTGCGCGATATCCACACGGTGATGAAGAACGGTGAGGTGGCCTGCGTGAATCCGCAGTAGGCCGCGGGTCAGGGCAGGGCGGCGCGCACGCTGCGCAGCGTCGCCTGATAGCTCGGCAGCAGTTCGCCGCCCAGCGCCACGGCCCGCTCGGCGTGCGGCAGAGCTTCGGCCGGACGGCCCAGAGCCAGCAGGGTGTGGGCCAGATTGTTGTGGGCGGGTGCGTCGTGCGGGTGATGTTGCAGCACCTGCGCGAATGCCTCGCTTGCGGCGTCGTGATCGCCCAGCGTCACCAGCAGATTGCCGAGGCCCATCTGCAGATTGCGCTCCTGCGGCCAGCGCTGCAGGCCTGCCTGATAAGCCTTCAGCAAGTTCTGAGGTGCCACGTGCCCCGTCAAGTCTGCCAGGGCAGTGAAGTAGCTGCCCGGCTCGGCGCTGACGGGCAGGGTGCCTGGCACCAGGGTCACGATGCCCCAGTGCTCGGCGCGGGCCCAGGTGCGCTCGAACACCGGCAGCGGCATTTCGTAGTTCTCCTCCAGTCCGGAATTCAATATCACGCGGCCGCGTTCCAGATCGAAGCCCTTGACCACCGCATAGTGCCAGCGCGGATACCAGTCCAGCGCCAGGTTCTGCAGCACCAGCACGGGCTGGCCCGACTGCACTTCGGCCAGCATCGCATCCAGCGAGGGGGCGACTTGCTGCACCAGGCGGCCATGGCTGCGCGCCGTGGCGATCATCTCGATCTGCAACGAGCCTTGCCGCGCGGGCACGTAGACCCGCGGTACCAGCGCTTCAGGCGTCACTGCGACACCGCTGGTTTGCAGTACCGTGGCCAGCGCGGCGGGTCCGCACTGGTACAGTTCCTGGGGAAAGAAAGGCACCTGGCGCAGCAGCACCGCCTCTTGCGGCGCGTGCGCGTGCCGCGCCAGCAGGCGATCGCTCTGCGGCGTGCCGGCGCAGGCGGCGAGTGTCGCCGCCTGCGCAAGCGTGGCCACGGCCTTGCCGAGTGACTGCCGCCTCATGTCGGTCCTCAGATGCGCGGGAACACGTCCGTGGCGCCCAGCAGATCAAGCAGCACGAAGATCAGGATGACGCTGAGAATCAGGCTCACTGCGCCGCTGCCGGCGGGCAGGGCATCCATCTGCTGCTGGATCTGCAACAGTTCGGCCGGGGTCAGCTGGTTGATGCGGGCATCCAGATCCGCCGCGTTCACGCCGCGCTCGGCCAGCGCTGCACGCACATCGTCGCGTGCCACCAGCAGGCTCAGCGCGTCGCGCTGAGTCTGCACCTCGGCTTGGGCGGCCAGGGTCTGGGTGTCGATGAGGTCGGCCATGACCGGTGCGGGCAGGGAGGCCGTGGTGACGGCTGCGAGGCTGAGGGTAAGGCCGAGGGAGCGTGTGAGTTTTCTCATTCTGGTGACTTCTTGATTGACGGGATGGGTCGCAGTGGCCGGGGGCCGCTGGCAACGGGGCGCCGGGCCTGCCGCCGAAGAGTAGCACTGCGGCACGCGAAAATTGCAGGCTGTTGCACAGAATTTGAACAGCAACTGTGCGAAGCTGTGAGCTCTTCCACAGTTCACACTCGGAGTTCATGCATCGTGCGCACTTTTTCCAAGCTGACAGGCAGTCTTCTCGCTCTTGCCATTCTGGCGGCCTGCTCACCCCAGGCCACCACCACCGCACCCGCTGCGGCTGTCGCGGAACAGCCGGCCGCCGCGCCGCAACAGGCCGCTGCACCCGCCGCCACCCCTGTCGCTACCCAAGCGCCCGCGGTGGTCGAGATCTGCCGCACCTGCGCCACCGTCGTCGCCATCACGCCCGTGGTTGAAGGGGGGCAGACCACCGGTGTCGGCGCAGTCATCGGCGGCATCGTGGGCGGCGTGGCGGGCAATCAGGTGGGTGGCGGCAGCGGTCAGCAGATCGCGACCGTGGCCGGCGTTGTCGGTGGAGCCCTGCTGGGCAACAACATCGAGCGCAATCGCGATGCCGTGAGCTACACCGACATCACCGTGGAAATGGACACGGGCGAGCGCCAGACGATTCGCGTCGACACCCCGGTGTCCTTTGGCGTGGGTGCCGCTGTGAACGTGCAGGGCACGTCCATCAGCCTGCGCTGAGCGGTCGGCGAACCCCCAGAAAGAAACGGGGCGGTGTGCCTGTCGTAGCACGCCGCCCCGCACACACGTGCAAGTCGGGGGACCTTCAACGTGTGTGGCTGACACTTTACGCACTCCGCGCCGCCATGGCCCTGTGACATGGTGTCGCAGGGGCTGACCGCCCCGCACAAGCCGCCCCGATTTCCCGCCTTGAACGAGACTGCCCGCGCTGGCGGTCGCCTCCATGTCCTGACACACTGGCGCCATGCCGCTTTCCGGCAGCAACGCCCGGCAGCAACACCCAACACCATCACCCAACAAGAACAGCAAGGGGTCACACCATGGCAGAAGACAAGCGCCCGTCCGCGAAAGAACGCCGCACCGTGCCGGCAGAAGCGATCGAACTCTACAACCAGTACGTGCATGGCGAGATCAGCCGCCGCGCCTTCCTGAGCCGCGCGAAACAGTTCGTGGTGGCCGGCTTCACCGCCGGCGCCCTGGTCGAGGCCCTGATGCCCGACTACGCCATGGGCCAGCAGATCGCCCGCGATGACGAGCGCATCAGCGCCAGCTATGTCACCCTGCCGTCGCCGCAGGGCCATGGCTTCATCCGAGGCTACCTGGTGCGTCCCTTCAGCGCCGACAGTCGCTCCGAAACTCCCGCGAAGCTGCCCGGCATCGTCGTCGTGCACGAGAACCGTGGCCTCAACCCCCACACGGAAGACGTTGCCCGCCGCCTGGCCCTGGCCAATTTCATGGCCTTCGCGCCCGATGTGCTGACCTCCGTGGGCGGCTATCCCGGCGATGATTATCAGGGCGGCCAGCTGTTCAGCGGGCTCGACCCGGACAAGCGTTTCGAGGACATCGTGGCCTCGGCTTTGTGGCTGAAGAATCGTGAGGACTGCAACGGCCGCATCGGCGCCACTGGCTTCTGCTATGGCGGCGGCGTGTCGAATCAGCTGGCCGTGCGCCTGGGCGAGGATCTGGCGGCCGCCGTGCCGTTCTATGGCGCCGCCGCGCCGGTGGCCGATGTGCCGCGCATCCGCGCCGCCATCCTGGTGCAGCACGGCGAACTGGACACGCGCCTGGTGGAAGCCTGGCCGGCCTACGAGGCGGCGCTGCAGGCGGCTGGCGTGACCTACGAGGTGGACATCCACCCGGGCGCCGTGCACGGCTTCTTCAACGACGCCACCCCCGAGCGCTACAACGAGGCCGCCGCCGAGCTGGCCTGGTCGCGCATGGTGGCGTGGTTCAACGCTCATACTCGCGTCTGAGGGCCTGCTGCCCAGGCGGCTGCCGCGCGCCCTGGCCAAATGTGCCGGGGGCTGCGGCAGCCATGCCAGTCCTCTGCAAGTCGTCATCCGGCAGGAACTGCGCAAGAACAAGAACGTCAGAACAGGAGCTCCGACCATGAACCCGTTCGCCTGCACGCTTCCGAGCCCCCTGCGAGTCTGTGTCCTGGCGCTGCTGTGTCTCGCGCCGCTCGCTCAGGCCCAGCAACCCCCACCCCCGCCGGGTGCTAACGACGCCGCGCCCTATCTGGGGCAGATCCGCGACAGCCACGTTTACGGCGACGTCTGGGAACGCCCCGGCCTGCCGCTGCGTGATCGTAGCCTGATTACCGTGGCCGTGACCCAGGCCCTCAACGCGCCCAGCGAACTGCGCCTGCACATGGGCCGCGCGCTGGACAACGGCCTGAGCCCTGGCGAGATTCAGGAGATCATCGCCCAGGTGACGTGGTTCCGACAGCTTCCGGCCGAAGTGGATGGGCTGCGCGTGGCTGGGGAGCTGTTTGCCGAGCGCGGCGTGGCGGCTCCCGGCGTGCCTGCCGCTGAGCCCGGCGCTGCCGATGCCCCGAGTCTGGTGCCGTTTCCGCAGAATGAACGCCTCACGCCCCGCGATCGCAGCCTCATCACCGTGGCCCTGGCCAGCACGCTCTACGCCTCCAATACCCTGCGTCGCGAGGTGGCCCGTGCGCTCGACAACGGCGTCACGCAGAGCGAACTCGAGGAGGTCATCACCCATATCGCGTTCTATGGCGGCTTCCCCAGCGCCGTGAACGCCTCGCGCATCAGCGCCGAGGTGCTGGCCGAGCGGGGCTACCCGCTGGGCGACAGCCGCTTCCCCGGCGCGCCCTATCTGCAGACGCTGATCGACGGCCTCGTCTTCGGCGACACCTGGACGCGCACGCCGCTGACGCCCCGCGAGCGCAGCGTCGCCACCATCGCCGTGACCCTGGCCGGCTATCAGACCGAGCAGCTGCGCACGCACCTGGGCCGCGGCCTCGACAACGGCCTGAGCGTGCAGGAGATCGCCGAGCTGATCGCCCACGCCACGCTCTACGCGGGCTTCCCGCGCGGCATCAATGCGTCGCGGACGTTTGGGGAAGTGTTGCGGGAGAGGGGGCTGGGGTTGCCGGAATAGGGGGGACTTGCCCGACAGGTTGTAGTGTCTGCTCCCACTTGGCAGCGCGGCCCTTGCCCGTGGGCGTGATCAGCCCTTCGGCTTTCATGGCGCGCAAGACGACGCGCACCATGTCGCGGCTGATGCCGGGGCAGGCTTCTTCGATTTCCGAGATCGAAAACGGCAGGTGGCGCTTGAGGATTTCGGCGCGCACACGGTCGCCCTTGGCGCCACGCCCACGTTCGATGGTGCCGACACGTTCCTCGAATTCCTTGTAGGCCCGCAGCAGCGCACCCCAGAAGTAGTCCAGCCAAGGGGTAATATCGTGCTCCCCCTCATGCCAGCCTTGCGAACTGGCCTCCAGCGTTTCGTAATAGCTCTCCTTCGACTCCTCGAAGATGCGCTCCAGACTGATGAAGCGGCCCACGGCGTAGTCGAAGTGGTAAAGCAGCTGCAAAGTGAGCAGCCGCGCCATGCGGCCGTTGCCATCCGGGAATGGATGGATGCAGAGAAAATCGAGGATCACCAGCGGCACCAGCACCAGCGGGTCAGCCAGATGTTGATCCAGTGCCGTGCGGTAGCGCGCCATCATGTCGGTCATTGCCATGGGCGTGAGATGCGCTGCCACGGGCCGGAAGCGAATGCGTGAGCTGCCATCGGGGTGGCGCTCGACAATGTCGTTGTTGGTGGCCTTCCAGTGGCCGCCCGGCTGCGGCATGTAGCGGTACAGAATGCCGTGAAGTTGCAGAACAGTGCCTTCTGAAAACGGCATCTGCTCGCCACTTTCGTGGATCAGGCAGAGGGCATCACGGTAGCCAGCGACCTCTTGCTCCGAGCGACTTCGCGGTGTGGCGTTCTTGAGCACCAGCGACTTCAGGCGGTGCGCTGCGACTACGACGCCCTCCAGGCGGTTGGATGACTCGGTGGACTCCAGTACGGCTACCTGCCGCAAGTCGCTCAGCACCTCGGGCGACTGTGCCACGTAGAGCAGCTGCTTGCCCCGGTACTCGCCCAGAGCGCGCAGCGTCGTCAGTTGCTGGCTATCAAAGCGCAGCTTGGCCAGGTAGTCGGGCAAGAGTGAGTGCATCGGAGGTCTCAGTGGCCGTGAATGGGGTAATCGTACTGTGAATTGGGGTAAATAACCAACCCATTACCCTGATAAGCTAATGGTTACCCCCTTTGGCATCCCTTCGCTCGAGGGCTGTCAGGCACTGGAATCTGAATTCGCTATTCCGGACTACGTCGCTCAGAACCGCATCCCCCTCTGCTCCGGCGTCCACCGCGCCAGATGGATCTGCGCCACGCCCAGCCCCAGGCCCCTCACCCACTTCGCGCAGGTGTCCAGCGTGCTCCAGGTCTTGATGGCGCCCGCCGTGGTGGTGGCCGTCACCGTGTCATGGGGCGTGTCGGCTTCCACGTGAAAGCGGCTGCCATCGGCGATGATGCGCAACTTGCGCACTGCGCCGGCCTTGATCAATGCGCGCAAATGAGTGTCGACTGGACAAGAAGGGAATTGGTGCCCCGGGCAGGATTTGAACCTGCGACCTGTCCCTT
>JALREE010000137.1 GCA_023256835.1 Pseudomonadales bacterium
GTCCGCCCACAATTGCCGCACGAACTGGCTGGAGACGCCGGAGCGGCCGGCACCCTGTTCGTCCGAGGTGAATTCCAGCGAGGTCAGCAGACGCTGCTCGAGATCGGGGATGCGATCCTCCACGAAGTGCGCCAGGGACTGGTCGTCACCCTGCAGACGGCGCAGACGGCCGGCAGTGAACCAGAGCGCCGCCGCGATGCCGCCGAGCAGCAACAGGAACAGCAGCACCGCTCCCGTGCGACCAGGATTGAGCAGGGCCTCGACGCCGGCCAGCACCAGCGTCCAGACGACGATGGCGATGACGGCAAGACTGACATGGTGCAGGGTGTGCAGCCGGGTGCGGCGACGACGGATGGTGCTGAGGGTATGGCGCAGGTTTTCGAGTGTGGGAGATGCCATGTCGATTCTTCTTGCTCTGCCAAAAGGTGAGGGACACCAGCGTTTCAAGACCTTGCCGCATTCCGCGAAATGCACCCGACAGGGCCTGCTCCTGAGCCGTCGGGATGGCCCAACTATCCCACTAACGCCGCAACGAAAGCAAGCAAGCACGAGCCTGCAGGGTAGACCGCGAGGGCTGTCCAAGTCTTTCCGTTCAGCTCAGGAAATCGCCAGCTGCACCGCGCACCCGTGCTTGTGCAGCGTGTCGCAGAGGGCTACGGGCGCGCCGCGCAAATGGATGCACGGGAGGCAACAGTCCGGCCTCTTCGCCACGGTTTGACCGGGCTGGGTCAGGTCGCTAGATTGCACGTCTTTGCCGCCGCCTGGATGCCTTCATGAAAGCTCTGCTCCTGTCTGCCTACGACGCGGCAAGTCACCGCGCCTGGCGCGAGAACCTGCACGCCATGCTGCCGCAGATCACCTGGACCACCCTGACCCTGCCCCCGCGCCACTTCGCCTGGCGGGTGCGCGGCAACAGCCTGAGCTGGGCATTCAAGCAGCGGCCTGCGCTGACCGCCGGCCACGACTTCCTGCTCTGCACCTCGATGACGGACCTTTGTGCCCTGCGCGGCTTCGTCCCTGCGCTGGGGCAGCTTCCCACCATCGTTTACTGCCATGAGAACCAGTTCGCCTTCCCGGAAAATCCGCAAGCGACTGTGATGAACGCTGTGGAGCCGCAGATGCTCAGCATCTACACGGCACTGTGCGCCGACCGCCTCGTCTTCAACAGCGCCTGGAACCGCGCCAGTTTCCTGCAGGGCGCCAAGGCGTTGCTGCGCAAGCTGCCCGACGAAGTGCCGGATGGCCTGCCCGAGCGTCTGGCGCAAGGTGTCGTGCTGCCGGTGCCGCTGGACGCCTCGTTGTGGCAGCCCCGCCAGGTCGCGCGCGAGCCCGAGGTACTGACCGTGGTGTGGAATCATCGCTGGGAGTTCGACAAAGGACCGGCGCTGCTGCTGGCGATCGTGGAAGCCCTTCTGCAGCAAGGGGTGCGCTTTCGACTGCACCTGCTGGGCCAGCGCTTTCGCCAGGCACCGCCCGAGTTCGGCGTGCTGCAGGCCCGACTCGCGCAATGGCATGCCGAGACCGGCATCCGGCCCGGACACCAAGGCCATGTGGCGGAAACAGACAAGTATCGCGAGTTGCTTGCGAGCAGTGACGTGGTGCTGAGCACGGCCCTGCATGATTTCCAGGGACTCGCCCTGCAGGAAGCCAGTGCCCTGGGCTGTGCCGCCCTGGCGCCGGCGCGTCTGGTGTATCCGGAGTACCTCGCACCGGAACACCTTTATCACGGCACGGGCACGATGGCGGAGCAGGCTGACAGCGCCGTGGCGCGCCTGCAAGAGTGGGCGCGGCGAAAGGCGGCAGGCTTGCCACTGCCGGTGGCCGACATGCTCGGCTGTCATCCGGACACCCTGCGCCCCGGCTATGAACAGCTGATTCACTCCTTGTTCAGCCAGGCTGCTGCAAGCTGATCACCACTGGCGCCGGGGAGAATCCACTTGAACGGGGCGCCGCCGAAACGCTACAGTTCGGCCAGACCGTCTGCTGCCCGTGCAAGGGCTGCCTAACTCACTCGGAGCGCCAATGACCATAGTTCGCCAAGGATTCTTCACTGTCACCGCCCTGGCCGCTGCCCTTGGAGTCAGCCTGCTGCAGGCGCAGCCCGCCGAACAGCCCGCGCCAGAGCCGGTGGATGACACCGCCGCCTTTCAGGCCTGGCTGGCGGAGTTTCGGGCCGAAGCGCTGACCCGTGGCATCCGCGCCGAAACCCTGGACGCCATTCTGCCCACCATCGAGCAGCAGCGCCGGGTCATCCAGGCTGACCGTGCCCAGGCCGAATTCGTGGAAACCTATGCCGATTACCTGGAACGGGTCAGCCCCCGCCGCATCGAGATGGGCAAGACCCTGTTTGCTGAACAGGGCGCCATGCTGGAAGCGGCCTCGGCTCCTTACCAGGTGCAGCCGCGCTTCGTTGCGGCGGTTCTGGGCATGGAGAGCAATTACGGGACGTTCCCGATCACCGAGCCCCTGTTCAATGTGGTAGCCACCCTGGCCTTCGACAGCCGGCGCGGGGAGCAATTTCGCAACGAGTTGTTTGCAGCTTTCGAGATCGTCGACAAGGGCTATGCCACACCCGAGATGATGAAGAGCTCCTGGGCCGGCGCGCTGGGTGCACCGCAGTTCATGCCTGGCAGCTATCTGCGACTGGCTGTGGATCAGGATGGCGACGGCCGTCGCGATCTGTGGAACATGGGCCCCGATGTGATCGGCTCGGTGGCCAATTATCTGCGCTCCACCGGCTGGCAGGACAACCAGACCTGGGGGCGTGTGGTGAGTCTGCCTCCCGGCGGCGAACAATCCCTGCCGGCCCCGCAGAATGTTGGGCTGGACCCGGATGCCACCTGCCGGCGCTACACCACCATGGGAGCCTGGCGCAGCCTGAGTGACTGGCAGGAGCTTGGCGTGCGCAAGGCCGATGGCACGGATCTGCCGACCCGCCCACTGGCGGCGGCGCTGATCATCGGGGATGAAGGAGATGACAAAGGCTATCTGGTGTATCGCAACTTCTGTTCGCTGCTGCGCTACAACCCCTCCTTCAAGTACGCGCTGGGCGTGAGCCTGCTGTCCGACGCCATCGCCGGCATCGAGAACTAAAGGCTCAGCCCCCGGAGCTGCTCTGCAGCTGCACCGGTTCCAGCACGGGGAAGGCAACGATCTGGCCGATCTGGATCTGACGGAAGTTGAGGTCGGGGTTGTACTGGCGCAGCAGCCACATCGGCACCGAGTACTTGCGTCGGGCCAGGTTGGCGATGTTGTCGTTCACGGCCACCTTGTACTGATCCACGTTGCGGATGCGGTACTGGCGGAAGAAATCCTGCTGCTCCTCCAGATGGAACTGGCGCCGCTTCAGCTCGAACTCGGCGACTGACACCTGACTGAAATCCAGCACCAGTCTGTCTCCCATCACCACCGGCGCACTTGCGCGCAGATTGTTCAACTGGCGCAGCCGCGCACTGCTCACCCCCAGCCACTCGGCGTAATGGCTCAAGGTCTCGGAGGCCTGGATCTCGATGCTCTGATTGGCTGCCACACCGTAATCGGAAGGGTCGGCGGCCAGATCAACCTGGGTCTGGGCATTGTCTTCCTCGACGCTGGGGGATTGCGCGAGCTCGGCGGGCGCGTCGGCGTCCACCACGTCCTCCTGAGGCATGACTTCCAGCACGGGGGCGGTGTCGTCGTGGATGCTCAGGCTGACAGGCGCCGGCGTGGGCTGCGCTGCAGGCAGCGGCACCGCGACCGGTTCACGGGGAGTCACATAGACGACAGGCTCGGCGGCGGGGGCATTGCTGCCGGGCATGCGCAGGGTCTGACCGGGGTAGATCCGATCAGGATGGTCGATGTTGTTGGTCTGCAGCAGCGCCCGCTCGGACACTCCGAAACGCCGGGCGATGGAGGACAGCGTATCCCCGCGGCGCACGTCGTAGCTGCTGGCGCCAGGCCGACTGCTGCCGGCACTGGCAGCAGTCGTGGTGCCACTGGCCTGGGCCGTCGCCGTCGCGGCGATCTGTGCCGACGTCTGACCCGTGGCGGCTGCGCTGTCCTGCGGCAGCAGCAGGCGTTGTCCCACCCGGATGCGATGGCTGTCCGCCAGCTGGTTCAGGGAGGTGAGTGCGGCCACGGATGTGCTGAAACGGCGCGCGATGGCGGACAGACTGTCGCCACTCTGCACCACATAGGCGATGTCCGGCGTCTGGATCGGGAAGCGCTGATCGGCGGGAATCCGGCTGATCAACTGAGCCAGGGGAGCGCGCAGGGCCTTGCGCTGCACCTTCACCACATAGCCCTTGGGGATGCGCTTGCTGCCATCCCATACCACCGGTCGCAAGGCGGGATTGTCGAACTTGAGGTGCTCCAGAGTGACACCCAGGGTGTCTGCCAGGGTCTGTGCCTCGACATAGTGGTCCAGTTCGAATTCTTCGTATTCCGGATGCGGGTCCAGCTGCAGCACGCCGAAGAGAGTCTGGGCCTGGCGTTCGACATCCAGCACGGCCAGGAACTGCGGATAGAAGTTGCGCGACGCGAAGCCGAAGCTCGGCCCCTTGTAGTTCATGATGATGTCTTCGATGCGGTTGGTGCCGGTCTCGCGCACCGCTCGACTCATGCCGCCGGTGCCATGGTTGTAGGCCGTCAGCGCCAGGGGCCAGGTGCCCAGGATGCGGTAGTTGTATTCCAGCAGACTCATGGCGGCATAGGTGGCGGTGTAAGGGTCCATGCGCTCGTCGACGATGTGGTCGATGCGCATGAAACGCTGGCCTGTGGTGCGCATGAACTGCCACATGCCGGCGGCCGCCACGCTGGAGTAGGCGCCGGGGTGGAAGGAGGACTCCACGTGGGGGAGCGCCCCCAGTTCGATGGGCAGGTTCTTGGCACGGATCACGCTGTGGATGTGGTCGCGATAGGCGCCGGAGCGGATCAGGCCTTCGACGAAGCGGTCGGACTGACCCAGCTGGAACCGCACATTGCTGGCGGCAGTGGCCAGGGTGTCATTGCTGACGTCGGCCGGCCACAGGTCGAGGATGTCCTGCTCCAGGGATGTCAGACCGCTGCGCTTGCCGGTGGCCAGCACCTTGAGGGCATCCTGGATGCGGGTGCGCTGACGTTCGAGTTCCGGGCGGTCGTAATCGACACGCTGATAAATGATGGCGAGGTTGTTGGCGTCGTGGAGGAAACCGCTCTCGGTATCCACCTCGGTGTAGACGCGAGTCCAGAAC
>JALREE010000148.1 GCA_023256835.1 Pseudomonadales bacterium
CCGCAAACTCCCGCAGGAAGCCCACCTTGTCGGTCACTGTCTCCACCGCGTGCGGCGGGGGCGAATCCATGAAGGAGAAATGGCCGGCGTCCGCCACAAGGCGCAGGTCCACAGACACGGACGCCGGCAAGGTCTGCGCCAGCCACTGCGCCTGGGACGCCACGGTGATGTTGTCCTGGCCGCCAGCCCAGACCTGCAGCGGCACCCGCACCTGCGTCAGCGCCTCGGGAGCCTGAAAGAAGCCCAGCGGCGCTGTCACCAGGCAAAGCAAGCCGAGACGCGGGTCGTGGGGTATCGGCACCCGCGCGCCCGGCCCGAGCCACAGCGCGGCACCACTCATGGCCAGCAGGCTGGACGCGCCGATGGAATGCCCCACCCCGGCAACGGGCGCGCCCGGCGTCGCGAAGGCGTCCAGGGCGAGGGCCAGTCGCCTGGCGCGCAGCAGCAGTTCCTGCTGGGTCGGGAACGGCGACGCCAGCCGCTCGAAGTGCGGGGTCAGCACGCTGCAGCCGGCGTCCGCGAGCGTCTGCAACAGCGTCTGGTAGCGCTCCGGCAGGCCGCCGGCCCCGGCCGCGAAGAGCACGACGGGGGCATGCCCGGCCGCGTGCTGCACCGTCACCGCGAAGGGCTCGTCGCCGTCCCGCAGATGTTCGACTTGCATCTCAATACTCCTGGGCACCCTTGCCCGCCAGAATCCGCTCGCGACAGGCCAGGATGCGCGCAGTGCGCGTGGCCGGCTTCTTCGCCGCTTCGAGATGAATGACATAGCTGCGCTGACGCCCCGGCGTCAGATTGTGGAAGGCCTCGGCCAGCTGTGGGTCGGCGTCGAGCGCGTCCACCAGTTCCTCGGGCAGGACAATGTCGCGCGCTTCCCGCACGGGCAGAATGCCCTGCTGCGCGCAGTCCATGGCCTGCTGCAGGCAGGCGCGAATGCCCGCCTGCTTCTGCGCCACCTGGGCGTTGTCGGTGAAGCGGATCATGTCCGAGTGCTGCGTGTTCGGCCCCTGCTTTTCCAGCAGTCCATCACGATTGCTCAGCAGGGAAGCGTTGAGAAAGCTCAGCCGGAAGTCCTGCCGAAAGGCGCCGATGAGCGCGATGTTGCGGCCCGCGTGGCGGTAGCAGGGATGCCCCCACTTCAATGTTTCCTCGAGGCCCATGTCGCGACACAGCGCACGCAGGGCCAGCAGGCCGGCCGCCCAGGGGCGGGTGGAACAATCCGGCGTGGCGAAGCGCTCGCAACGCCCGCAGCCCAGGGTGAAGTAGTCTTCGATGTCGGTGATCACGGCACGGCGCCCTCCGCAGTCGCCCGGCGCTGCACCTCGCGCGCGAGCCGCGCCAGCATCTGCTGATTGGCGTCGGCCAGAAACACCGCCAGCGGCGCAAAGTGCTCGGCATTGTCGAAGCTCTGCTGCAGGTGCACCTCGGTCGTGTCGCCCCGGGGCAGCAAGGTCAGACGCAGCACGAAGTGATGATCGGCGGAAGGATGGTCCAGCACCAGCAGACGGTCCTGCTCCACTTCCAGCACGCGGTACTCATTGGGATAACTGGCCCCATCGGGCCCGTGCAGTGTCAGAAGCCACCTGGCCCCTGGCGTCAGGCCGAACTCGTGCACCGTGCTGCGGAAGCCATCCGGGCCCCACCAGTGCGTGAGACTGCGCACGTCACAGAGCGTGGCGAAGAGCGCCTGCGGGGAGGCGGACACGGTGATGCTGCGGCTGTCGCCTGTGGCTGCGTTCATGGCGGGTGGCACTCGTTACAGTAGTCGCGTGCCAAGTGGCACGTCCTGGTCGGGCACGCACAGCGCCACGGCGCCGTCGGCCCGGTGAAACCCGGTGATCAGGCATTCCGACATCAGCGGTCCGATCTGCTTGCGGGGAAAATTGACCACGCCCACCACCAGCCTGCCAACGAGATCCTCGGGCTGGTAGAGCGCCGTGAGCTGCGCGCTGGACTTGCGGATGCCGATCTCCTCGCCGAAGTCGACTTGCAGGATGTAAGCGGGCTTGCGCGCGCCTTCGAACACGCTGGCGCTGAGCACGCGGCCGACGCGCAGTTCCACGCGCAGGAAATCGTCGAAGCTGATGGTGTGCATGGGGGCTTCCTTGGTTCTGTCCGGGGTGGCGCAGGGGCGCTGTCAGACTCTGTCCTTGAGGGTCGAATAAATCTTGCTCTTTTCACGCTTGCCTACTGCGATGACATAGACCAAGAGCTCGTCGTCGACCACTTCGTAGGCGAGTCGATAGCCGGCGGAGCGCAGCTTGATCTTGTAGACGGACTCATATCCGCGAAGCTTGTCGGCCTCGACTCTGGGGTTTTCCAGACGCTCCGCCAGTTTCTTCTTCAGCTGAGTGCGCACCGTGGCACCCAGCTTTTCCCACTCCTTGAGTGCGGCAGGCAGAAACCGGAGCTTACAGGTCATCCAGAGATACCGGGATGGCCTTGTCCTTGTCGCCCTTGCGCTCCTCCACCAGCAAGGCAAGTTCCAGGTCTTCCAGCATCTCCATCATCGTTTCATAGGTTTCCGCCGGCACCAGATAGGCAGCCGGCTTGTTGTGGTTCAGCACCGCAATCGGAGAGCCACTGGCCTGAGCAAGCAGAGCAGATGGATTTTTCTTCAATTCCGAGATGCTTACTGAAAAGTCAGCCAATACCTGTCGCATTGAACACCTATATATAGATCTGAATTATGGTCTGATATTAGCCCATTAATGACATATCGGCCACCCGAGATTATTCCTGCATGACCGAGTATGGCACTCAGAACCGCAAGGTGTAATTGAACTTCAACGCGCCGCCCCGGGAGAGCGTCGAGAAGCGGCTGTCGGCCAACGGGCCATCGTCGTAGAGCCAGTTGTTGCTCCACACCAGGAACACGTCATTGCCCGGCTGCACCGTCCAGCGCAGCCGCGCGTAGACGCCCACGACCTCGGACAGATCGTCGTACTGCACATTGCCGGTCAGCGAGGTCCACGGACTCAGGTTCCAGGCCCAGGACAGACGCAGCAGATTGGTCTCGAAGTCCCCCTGCGGCAGGCTCACCTCGTTGTGCTGGTAGGTGGTGGTCAGCTGCATGCCGCCGCGCGAGCGGACGGTGCCGGAGACATCCAGCGTGTCACGCTCGCCGCCCCAGAACTCGGAGTGTTCGAACTCCAGCGTGCCCGAGAGCATGCGGCGCCCGGCCGTGCTGGCATCGAAGGACCAGCTGTCGGAATCGTAGTCGCCCGGCTGGATGCGGATGGCGTCCGCGCCGCTGCCGTAGACAGTGAACACCCGGTCCAGCCGCTCGAAGTTGCGGCCGATCTCGAAGCCCACGCGGTCGCCGCTCTCGAAATTGATCTGCAGCGGGGTGATCTCGAGATTGCGTGTCAGCAGGCGATTGTCCAGATCGGTGAGGTATTCGAACTCGATCTCGTGCTCGGTCTGCCGGATGGAGTCCCAGCGCTCCGGGCGGGGGGCGAAGGTCAGCGTGGGGGCATGGCGGCGGTAGCCCCGCCGCTCCACAAAGCCCAGAGCCGGGTCCCACTGCTCGCCGAATTCGCGGTGCGACGAACTCAGTCGCCAGAGGTCATTCGGGAAGGCCAGGTCCACCCCGGCGGCCCGCCGCTCGGAGGCGCTCAGGTCGCCCCCGGCCAGCGGATCGGTGTGATAGAGCAGGAAGCCTTCCACCTGGGCGTTGTAGCTCCCCAGAAATTGCGAGGTGAAGAAGTCGAAGTCCGCCCCCACCGTGTGCCGATCCTCCAGGGCAGCCGCACCCGCCACGCTGTCCGAGGCGCGGCGGGTGTAGATCAGGCCCACATGGGACTGCTCGAACAGGCTGCGGCGCACGCGGCCCACGGTGAAGTCCTCCGCCGCCCAGGGACGCGTCGCGCCAGTGCCTGTCTCCAGCTCCGTCTCGCCGGTACGCACTTGATAGAGGCCCACCTCGTAGTTGCCCACCTGGCCGCCCAGACGCGCGCCGAAGTCGATTGGCACTTCCTGCCCTTCCACCAGACCGATGCGCCGGCTGAAGAAAGGGTCGGCCCCGCTCAGGGAGAACACGCCCGAGCCTTCCAGGAAGAACTCACGTTGTTCCGGGAAGCGCAGGGGGAAGCGCGTGAGGTTCACCTGGCGGCTGTCGACCTCGGTTTCGGCGAAGTCGGTGTTGATCGTCAACGCGGCGCGCAGCGAGGGCGTCAGCGAATAGGTGATGTCGATGCCAGCCGTGGCGTCGCTGCCGCGCGAGGCGCCGGCGGCCGGGCCGCTGTTGGTCGAGGCGTTGATGAAGGGTTTGAGCTCGATGCCGCGCCCCTGGCTCAGGCCGCTCAGGCCCTGCAGCTGCCCCGTGTGCACCGGCCGGAACAGGCCCTCGGTGCGGCGCCAGCCGTTCCACAGGATCTCCTCGTTGTGGCGGCGGATGGTGCGCTGGAAGTTGATGCCCCAGGCGGTGAGCGCCGGGTCGAAGTTCAGTGTCGAGAACGGAATGCGGATCTCCACCGACCAGCCGTTGTCCAGTATGCGCGTGCGCATGTCCCACAGGCCGTTCCAGCGCTTGTTGAAGCCGCCTCCCCCCTCGATCAGGCCGTCGCCCAGCAGGCCCGCCGGGTTGGTCTCGAAGAAATAGCCGGTGCGATTGTCGTCGAAGGTGCTGATGATCCACATGAAGCGGTCGTCGGTGCCAAGGCCGGCGTCGCGCTGCAGCTGATAGGCCAGGATGCCCTCGGGATTGGAGTCGTACAGCATGGCACCGATGTAGAGCGCCTCGTCGTCATAGAGCACGCGGATCTCGGTGGGTTCGCTGGGCTCGCCGCCCTCCACCGGCTCCTGCTGGCGAAACTCGGTGATCGGCCGGGCCTGGGCCCAGACCGCGTCGTCCAGGGTGCCGTCCAGCGCCACCGCGCCACCGGCCGGGATCCGGGCGGCCTGCAGGGTGGGGCGGACTTCAGTGGTGGTAACGGCGTTCTGGGCCAGAGTCGGGGAGCAAAGCAGGGCAGAGGCCAGCAGCAGGGGGCTGCCGCGGCGCGGCGAACAAGGGAAGATCACAGGCAACCTCTTGGGGTTCTTGTCATGACTGAAGGCCCGCCGGGCGGGCGGAGTACCAAGATAGAGACCCAGATCGCGGCCAAAACTTCTTCGCGGGACGCCTGCCGGCAATCGAACTCCCTTTGACCAGGATCAAAGGCCCTCCCCAAGGCTCCTGCTAGTCTGAACGCTGACAAAATCCCTGTACTTGCCGAGATTGCCGATGATTGCCACTGCCCGTCCCGCCTCCCGTCGCCCCCTGAGCCGTCTGCTGCTCGGCCTTGGCGTGCTTGCCTGTCTGAGCACCGCCGGCGCCGGCGAGCCCACCGTCCTGGAACAGCGCTACCCCGAGGTGCAGCAGTTGCTGCTGGCCCACGATGTGCTGCAGGCCCGCGCCTACGAGGAAGTGGTGCTGACCAATGAGTCCCCGGCCGCCGCCGTCGGCCAGCGCATGCTGCTGGACAAGCTGACCGAACTGGAGGAAGCGCAGACCTCGCATTACCACAGTGCCGGCAATCACCTCTCGCTGCTCGGACCGCATCGCGCTTTCGAGAGCCGCGTGACCCCGGGCCTGCTCGGCGTGGTCTACGAGGAACACACGGCCGAGGAAGTGCGCCCGCTGCTGGCCCAGATCGGCGTGCTGCCCCCGGTGGCTCTGCAGACTCTGCAGCGTGGCCGCGAATTCGTGGAGGCACTCATCGAGATCCACCTCAACACGGCCTACACCGACAAGCAGGCCGCCGTGGCCGCCGCCGTGCAGGACTATCTGAGCGACGACGCCCACTCCGTGCCCGCGCGGCCGAAGTCGGATGATCTGCTGTCCGAGCACGCCTATGCCTATTCCTACGCCGCCGGCTTTCCGCAGTTCGCCGGCCTGACCTGGGCCAGCCAGTGGCTGAAGATCGCCCTGTTGGAGATCGTGCTGACCGCCCCCGATGACGACGCCCTGGACGCCGACGTGGAACGCCTGGTCGCGCTCTACAACGAGAAGCTCATCCGCCAGCACAGTGGCTTCGTGCAGCTGCCGGCCGACATTCCCACCAGCCCGGTGATCGCGCCCGCGTTCTATGCCGCCTACAAGGATGCCGCTTACATCCTCGACAACCTGGAAGCGCTGAAGGTGGTGATCGGCGATGTGCTGGCCTATCCCGGCATCGAGAACCGCACGCAGGAGATCGAGAAGGTGGTGGCCGCCTACACCGACAAGCAGGCCAATCTGGCCCCCGATGAAATGAAATACATGCTGTTCGTGCTGCGCGGCGGCATCTACAACGCCGGCGGCCCGGCCCGCGGTGGCCTGACCTGGCCCGACCGCAACTGGTCCCGCGCCCAGTCCGAGAACCCGCACATCAGCATCAGCCGTCAGAACTAGGAGCTCGCCATCATGACTCGCCGTTTCCTGAGCACTCTCTGTGTCGCCGTCTGCGCCGGGCTGAGCAGCCTGCCGAGCCTGGCCGCCCCCGAGCGCGTGGGCGATTTCGCGCTGCTGGACGAAGAAGGCGTGTTCCACCAGCTCAGCCGTTACCAGCACCGCGAGGCCGTGGTGCTGCTGGCCTATGACAGCCAATGCGCCGCCGCGCGCGAGGCCGCTGCCAGTCTCGCCAGCCTGAAGGCGGAGCACGGCGATGACGTGGAATTCCTGGCACTGGATGTCAACGCCATGGACCGCGCCAGTGCCCACGGCCTGAAGCTCGGCTTTCCCGTGCTGGCCGACGAACTGAAGCTGGTGGCCGAGAACCTGAATGTGCGCCAGGCCGGCGAAGTGCTGGTGTTCAATCCGCAGCGTCCGCAGCTGCATTACCGCGGCGCGGCCGGCGCAGCGCTGGCGCAGACACTGGGCACCATTCTCGACGCCCATCCCGCCGACACGCTGCAGAGCGAGGTGCAGGGCTGCGCGATCGCCTATGCCAGCAGCAGCACGCCCGTACCCGACTACTCCAGCGAAGTGGCGCCGATCATCGTGGAGCACTGCGCCATCTGCCACCGCGAGGACGGCGCCGGGCCGTTCCCGTTCACCGGGTATTACTCCCTGGTGGGCTGGTCGGCGATGGTGAAGGAAGTGATCATGAACAAGCGCATGCCACCGATGCAGGTGGACCCGGTGCACGGCGACACGCCCAGTGCGCTGGCCCTGTCGCCCGAGAAGCGCGCGAAGATCCTGCACTGGATGCAGGCCGGCGCCCCGCGCGGCGAGGGTGCGGAAGACCCGCTGGAGCAGATCCCCACGCAGAAGACCTTTGCCTGGCAGCTCGGCGAGCCTGACTTCGTGCTCACGACGCCCACCAATGTGATCCCCGCCGTGGGCATTCTCGACTACATGTACACCGAGGCCACACTGCCCTTCAGCGAAGACCGCTGGGTGCGTGCCTTCCAGGTGGACCCGGGCGAAGAACGCGTGATCCACAATCTCTCCGCGTTCATCGTGCCCGCCGACAGTGACTTCTGGGATGTCGAGCGCGAGGCCCTGACATCCGAGCGCCGCTTCCTCGGCAGCTTCGTGCCCGGCGAGAATCCGGCCACCGTGTTCCCCGACGACGCCGGCGTGCTGATTCCCGCCGGTCACAAACTGGCCCTGATGTTCCATTACTACAGCCATGGCCGCGTGCTGGAAGACACCACCACTATCGGCCTGTACTTCCACGACGAAGCCCCGGCGCGCGAGATCGTGACGCGGCCCGTGTCCGCCCGCGTGGCACTCGCGCCGAACGAGCACGAGCAGCCGCTGCAGGCCAGCTACACCTTCGAGGAAAACGCCACGCTGCTGGCCGTGCGTCCGCGCATGAATCAGCGCGGCAAGCACATGAAGTTCGAGCTGGCGACGCAGGCGGGCAGAGGCGAGACCCTGCTGAGCGTGCCGGCCTACAACTATGGCTGGCAGCCGCAGTACTGGCTGGGCACTCCGCGTGAGGTGACACCCGGCACGGTGGTGAATGTCTCGGGCGCCTTCGACAATTCGCTCTCCAACCCGTTCAACCCGAACCCGCGCGAAGCGGTGGAAGGCGGCTTCGGCTCAGCGGAGGAAATGTTCACGGGCTATCTGACGTACGCCGTGGAGCGCTGAATGCGGTGAATGACGATTGCCTCGTCTCTCGGCAATCCATGCCAAGTTCCTCAGCGATGGAAGGCGAGTGCATCAGGAAGCCGGTTGGCCCGAGGATGTCGAGCAGACTTCCTCGCAACAACCGCAAAGATATGCCAGTCATGCGGCTGGCCCGAAGGGCTTGTTCCAGAATACTGGTGAACCTTGAAACGCAGGATTTCAAAACCAGCGAACAGCGCCAGCACTTCCTGCTCTTCAAAGACTGCCGTAACGGGCCAGAAATCGGCAGCATTGTAGGCCGGCGATGCCATCGTATCTTCGGGGCCCAGAAAGGAACCGCAGAAAATTCCTTGTGGATGCAGGCACTCGCAGATGTTTTTCCACACGGCAG
>JALREE010000150.1 GCA_023256835.1 Pseudomonadales bacterium
CCAGATCGATGCGCGTGCCGCGCACGATGTCCAGGCTGCCGCGATCGACCAGCAGTTCGACATCTTCGCCCAGCGCGACATGCAGATCATCAGGGCCAGGCTGCTCCACCAGGTCCATCACATACATGTAACCGGTGCAGCCGCTCTTCTTGACGCTCAGGCGCACCGCACTGGAGGGCGTGGCGCGTTGCAGCTGGGAACGAAAATGCGCCCGCGCGGCCGGTGTCACGTCCACCACGGCTTCTCCTGGCGCCTGAGTCGGGTCGAAGGTCTGTACGCTCATTGTGGAATCCTCACGCGTGTCACGGCGTTCATTGGAGAAACTGGCGCGCCTTTTCAAGGGCGGCGAACAGTCGATCCACGTCATCGAAGGTGTTGTAGAAACTGAAACTGGCGCGCACGGTGCCGGGTATCCCGAATTGCTCCATGATCGGCTGGGCACAGTGATTGCCGGTACGCACGGCGATGCCCTGCTGGTCCAGCAGCGTGCCAAGATCAGCCGGATGCACACCGGCAAGATTGAAGCTCAGTACACTGGCCTTGTGCGCGGCGGTACCCACCAGTTCCAGGCCCGGCACGCGTTCGGCCAGGGCCACGGAGCGCGCGAGCAGGGCCTCTTCGTGGCGCGCAGCCCCGGCTCGGTCAAGCCTGTTCAGATAGTCCACGGCGGCACCCAGACCGATGGCACCCGCGATGTCCGGCGTACCCGCCTCGAACTTGTAGGGCAATTGATTGTAGGTGGTACCGGCGAAGCTGACGGACTCGATCATCTCGCCTCCGCCTTGATAGGGCGGCATGGCCTCGAGCAGTTCGCGCCGACCGTAGAGCACGCCGATGCCCGTCGGGCCGAACAACTTGTGGGCGGAGAACGCATAGAAATCACAGCCCAGGGCCTGCACGTCGACACTCCAGTGCGCCACCGCCTGCGCCCCATCCACCAGCACGAGAGCACCGGCGGCATGCGCCAGCGCCACGATCCGGTCAACCGGATTGATGCTGCCCAGCGCATTGGACACATGACCCACGGCCACCATGCGGACACGCCCATCGAGCATGGCGGCAAGCGCCGTCATGTCCAGGGTGCCGCTGCGATCCACGGGAATGGGCTCCACGGTGGCACCACGCTCGGCCGCGACCATCTGCCAGGGCACGATGTTGGAATGATGCTCCATGGCCGACACCAGAATGCGGTCGCCCGGCTGCAGCGAGCTGCGTCCCCAGCTGGCCGCCACCAGATTGATGGACTCGGTGGTGCCGCGTGTCCAGAGAATCTGGCGGGCATCCTCGGCGTTCAGCAGACGAGCCACCTTGCTGCGCGCTTCCTCAAAAGCGGCCGTGGCGCGATCGCTCAGGGCGTGGGCCCCGCGATGCACGTTGCTGTTGTCCCGGCGGTAGTAGTCCACCAGGGCCTGGATCACACACTCAGGCTTCTGCGTCGTCGCTGCATTGTCCAGGTACACCAGCGGATGGCCGTTCACCTGCTGCTGCAGAATCGGGAAATCGGCGCGGACACGCTCGACGCAGAATGCCTGCGGCTGTTCCGGTGGCCTGACCTGATACACGGGCCGTTCCTCGCTCATGGGTTTGTCACCGTGCCGGGCAGAGCCTCGGCGAACAAGCCCTGCAGATGGGCATGCAGATGTTCCCGCACCGCGGGCTGCTCGATGGCCTGCAGCAACTCGTTGATGAAGCCGAAACTGAGCATGCTGCGCGCCTGGATCGCGGAGAGTCCCCGGCTGCGCAGATAGAACTGGGCCGTGGGGTCGAGCTGACTCACCGTGGCACCGTGGGCGCATTTGACGTCGTCGGCATAGATCTCCAGCTCGGGCTTGGTATCGATCTGCGCGCGGTCGGATGTCAGCAGCGTGCGATTGTTCAGCTCTGCCAGCGTCTTCTGCGCCTGCGGATGAATATGGATGCGGCCATTAAACACTGCGCGGGCGTCATCCGCCACGATGCCGCGGAAAGTCTCGCTGGTGGTGCAGTGGGGCGCCTTGTGTTCCACATTGGTGTGATAGTCCAGCAACTGCCGGTTGCGCGGCAGATAGATGCCGTCCAGCGCGGCACTGGCACCCGCCGCCTGATGATTGATCTGGTAGTCGATTCTCTTGAGCGCACTCCCCTCGGCCAGGGTGAAGCCGCGGTAATGCGCATCGCGCCACAGATCGACATGCACCCCGCCGACGTGCAGCATGTGCTCCTGTTCGAGATTGATCCGGTAGTGCCGCAGTTGTGCACCGGCACCACAGTGGATCTCGGTGAGGCTGTTCACGAAGCCGTTCTGTTCCTGCGTGTCGGAAACGAACTGCTCGATCAATTCCAGCTCGGCCTGCGCTTCCAGTACCACCAGCAGGCGTGGACTCACCACGACCGGCTCGGCCTGTGGCACGGCCACGTGCACGATGTGCACCGGCTTGTCGAGCGCGGTGTCGGGTGCCACATGCACCAGCACGCCGTCGGCCACCAGGGCATTGCTGAGTGAGGCGAACAGATGTCGCGTGGTGGTGGCCACGTGTCCCAGATGGCGGGCAATCAGTGCCTGCTGCTGTGCGTCGGCGTCACTGAAACGCACCACGGCGGCGTGTCCGGGACTTGACGCTGAAGCATCGAAGACCCCGTTGACGAACACCAGGCGAATGGCATCGACGTTCAGTGCCTGCGTCGCTGACCAGGCGGGCTGACTGAGGGAGGCATGCTGAAACTGTCGATTGCGCAGCGCGGCCAGCGGTGTGTACTTCCACAATTCCGTGCGCCGGTCAGGCCAGGCTGCAGCGCGCCACTCGCGAGCTCCGGCAAGACGCAGGGATGACATCCACGCAGGCACGCTCTGCGCCTCTGCCACTTGCAGCAGCTGCGCCTGCACAGACGCTGGCGGCAGTTCGTTGATCAGCTCAGACACCCTCGTCCTCCAGCCAGCTGTAGCCCTTGGCTTCCAGCTCCAGTGCCAGCTCCTTGCTGCCGGATCGTGCAATGCGTCCGGCGGCCAGTACATGGACGTGGTCCGGCACGATGTAGTCAAGCAGACGCTGGTAATGCGTCACCACGATGAAGCTGCGCTGACCGTCGCGCATGGCATTCACGCCGGCGGCCACTACCTGCAAGGCATCGATGTCGAGCCCGGAGTCCGTCTCGTCCAGAATGCAAAGAGAGGGCTCCAGCAGCATCATCTGCAGGATCTCGTTGCGCTTCTTCTCGCCACCCGAGAAGCCCTCATTGACACCCCGCTTGAGGAAGGCCTGATCCAGATTCACGCGCTTGGCGGCATCTCGGGCCAGCTTCATGAAGTCGAACGACGACAGCTCGCCCAGGCCCAGATGGCGGCGACGGGCATCCACCGCAGCCTTCAGAAACTCCATGTTGCTGACGCCGGGAATCTCCACCGGATACTGGAACGCCAGGAACACGCCTTCGCGGGCACGTTCCTCGATCTCCATGGCCAGCAGGTCCTTGCCATGGAACAGCACCTCGCCGCCCGTGACCTCGTAGCCCGGCCGGCCGGCCAGGACATTGCCCAGCGTGCTCTTGCCGGCACCATTGGGGCCCATGATGGCGTGCACTTCACCGGGACGTATGCTCAGCGAGAGTTGCCGGAGAATGTCATTGCCTTCGACACGTGCACTGAGATTGCGAATTTCCAACATGCTGACTGCCTGCCTTAGCGATTGCCTTGTAATGAGAAAATGAGTGCTGTGCCGGCCTTCAGCCCACGGACCCTTCCAGACTGACTTCCAGCAGCTTGCCAGCCTCGACGGCAAACTCCATGGGCAGCTCCTTGAAGACTTCGCGACAGAAACCATTGACGATCATGGACACCGCCTTCTCGGCATCCAGACCGCGCTGCTGACACAGAAAAAGCTGATCATCGCTGACCTTGGAGGTGGTGGCCTCATGCTCGATGACAGCCGAGGCATTGCGACTCTCGATATAGGGGAAGGTGTGTGCCCCGCAGCGATCGCCGATCAGCAGCGAATCGCACTGCGTGTAATTGCGCGCGCCTTCGGCCCCGGCATTGATGCGCACCAGGCCGCGATAGGCGCTCTGGCTGCGCCCGGCGGAAATGCCCTTGGCCACGATGGTGGAACGGGTGTTCTTGCCAATGTGAATCATCTTGGTGCCGGTGTCCGCCTGCTGCAGATTGTTGGTCAGCGCCACGGAATAGAACTCGCCCACGCTGTTGTCGCCCTTGAGAATGCAGCTGGGGTACTTCCAGGTGATGGCCGAACCCGTTTCGACCTGCGTCCAGGAGATGCGGGCATTGCGATGGCAGAGGCCGCGCTTGGTGACAAAGTTGTAGATGCCGCCCTTGCCTTCCTTGTCGCCCGGATACCAGTTCTGCACCGTCGAATACTTGATCTGGGCGTCATCCAGCGCCACCAGCTCGACCACGGCGGCATGCAGCTGGTTCTCGTCGCGCATGGGCGCGGTGCAGCCTTCCAGATAACTCACATGCGAGCCTTCGTCGGCCACGATCAGCGTGCGCTCGAACTGGCCGGTCTTCACTTCATTGATGCGGAAATAGGTGGACAGCTCCATGGGACAACGCACCTCTTTCGGGATGTAGACGAAGGAGCCGTCGGAGAACACGGCGGAATTGAGTGCGGCATAGAAGTTGTCCTTCTGCGGCACGACCGAGCCGAGGTATTTCTTCACCAGCTCCGGAAAACGGTGCACGGCCTCGCTGATCGGACAGAAGATCACGCCGGCCTCTTCCAGCTTGGCGCGATAGGTGGTGACCACGGAGACCGAATCGAACACGGCATCCACGGCCACTCCTGCCAGAGCCTCCTGCTCATGCAGCGGAATCCCGAGCTTGGCATAGGTGGCGAGCAGCTCCGGGTCGACTTCGTCCAGACTCTTCGGCTTGTTCGCCATGCTGCGCGGCGCGCTGTAGTAGGAAAGCGCCTGGAAGTCGACCAGAGGATAACTGACATGAGCCCAGGTGGGCTCTTCCATTTCCTGCCAGGCGCGGAAGGCCTTCAGTCGCCATTCCAGCAGCCATTCGGGCTCTTCCTTCTTGGCGGAGATGAAGCGCACCACCTCTTCGTCCAGACCGGGTCGCAGCGTGTCAGACTCGATCTGGGTATGGAACCCTGCCGAATAGTCCTTGCGGATCAGACTTTCTACTTGTTCGGACACGGCTTCACCTCGGTGGCGATGGCAGGCGAAGCGGCCCCTGACAGGACCGCCTCACAGGATTTCTGAGCAGATTTTGAGGCCGCGATTGTTGCTTGTCCGAGTAAAACAGTCAAGTATTCACACCCGGGCCGCAGGCCTCAGTTGATCTGGTAGCAGGGATTATACGCCCGCCCTCCCAGTTTCATCCTGCCCTGCGCGACGAACCCCTGCAGCAAGCGATCCATGGCCTGCAGGATGTCCGCGTCGCCGTGCAGCTGGAACGGGCCGTGGTCGCGGATCATGTGTATGCCGGCCTCCTTCACGTTGCCGGCCACTATGCCGGAGAACGCGCGGCGCAGATTGCACACGAGTTCGGCGGGAGGCAGGCTGCGCCGCAGATCCAGCCCGGCCATGCTGGCATGACTCACCACGAAGTGCCGCTTCATTTCCGGCGGAATATGCAGCAGCCAGTTGTAGTAGAAGGCATCGCGGGTGGCCCG
>JALREE010000163.1 GCA_023256835.1 Pseudomonadales bacterium
GGAAAATTGAAGTCGGTCGTCTAGTAGACTGAGGCCGAAACAAGACGAGAGCATCTTGTTTCGGCCTTTTTTTCGTCCGCGTTTTCTGCCCTGGCACGCATTCAGGTTACACTCCCGGTCATTGCATCCCTTGTGACGGCAGGAGTCCGGTGTCCCACTCAATCACTCACCTTGTCAGCTTGCTGCGCCAGCAAGGCTTTGTGCACCTGCCTGGTTTCCTTGACGCGGCGGCGCTGACGGACCTGCGCGTTGTGGTGCAGCGCTTTCATCAGACATGGCTCGCCCACAACGCCGAGCTGTTTCGCGCGGGCGCCGTCAACAGCGCGTATCTGACCGCCCGCGGGTCGCTGGATCCCGCGGATCGACTCACGCTGCTGCGCTTCGTTGCGCAGCGCCGCGTGCACGCCATCCTGACCCAGGTGCTTGCGGTTCCGGCATTCATGAACACTCAGTTGTTCTTCAATCCTGCCAATGCGGCGCAGCCCAATTACTGGCATCGCGACATGCAGTACACCGGCATGAGCCTTGAGCAGCAGCAGGCCGCGCTGGGGCGGCTCGACGTGCTGCACTTGCGCGTGGCGCTCAAGCCGGAGCCGGGTCTCGAACTGGTGCCCGGCTCGCACCGCAGCTGGGACTCACCGCAGCAGCTTGCCATTCGTCTGCAGCAGGGCGGCCATCGCAACAACGAGCCGATGGCCGACGCCGTGGCCGTCGCGCTGCAGCCGGGTGACCTTTTGATCTTCAGTGCCAACATGCTCCACAGGGGGCTTTACGGGCTGGATCGTCTGGCCTTCGACATGCTCTACTGCGAAAGCGAACCGCAGTTGCTCGCCTATGTGCGGCCGGACTGCCTGCCAGAGCCCGACCTGCTTGGCGAGATCGAATGCCCCCAGCTCTTCGTGTCGCCACCCGCCCTGGAGGAGCCCTTGCCATGAAAGATGCTCAACGCCAGTCCCTGCTGCACAGCCATCATCCGGAACAGGTGCGGCATCGTCTGCGCAACAAGCCGGGCAGTTCTTCCGTCGGCGATGCGGTGCTTGGCGCCATCGATGGCTGCGTGACCACCTTCGCGGTGGTGGCAGGTGCCTACGGGGCCGGCTTTCCCTCGCTCGTCGCGCTGGTGCTGGGTTTTGCCAATCTGCTGGCCGATGGCTTCAGCATGGCCGTCAGCAACTATGAATCCGTGCGCGCCCAGCAGGAACACATCGACAGCGTTCGCCTGACCGAAGCCATGCATATCGACACCGTACCCGAGGGCGAGCGGGAAGAGGTGCGGCAGATCTTCGCGGCGAAAGGCTTCGAAGGCGCTCTGCTGGAGGACATCGTGCGCACCATCACGCACGACCGCGAGGTGTGGATCGAGACGATGCTGACAGAGGAATACGGCCTGCAGTCGGTGCCGGCCAATCCCTGGCGCGCCGCATTCACCACACTGCTGGCGTTCATCGCGGTGGGCATGATTCCCTTGCTGCCCTTGCTGGTTCCGGCGCTCACGGCGTCGCAGCAGTTCCTCTTCAGCAGTGTGCTGGCGGCTGTCATGTTCCTGGCGGTGGGCATGCTCAAGAGTGTGGTGCTGGGGCGTCCCGTGTTGCGCTCCGGTCTGCAGACGCTGGCGACGGGAGGCGCAGCCGCTGCCCTGGCCTACGGCGCAGGGGCACTGCTGCGCAGCGTCTTCGGGATCGACGCCCTGTGAGGGCAGGCAGTGTCACACTTCCATGCTAGAATCCGTCCCGCTTCGAGACGGCCTCAGAGGACTCCGCGCACATGCTTTTGATGATCGACAACTACGATTCGTTCACCTACAACATCGTCCAGTATCTGGGTGAGCTGGGTGCGCAGGTGCAGGTCTACCGCAATGACGCCATCACGCTCGAGCAGATCGAGGCCCTGCAGCCGCAGCACATCGTGATTTCTCCGGGCCCCTGCACCCCGAACGAGGCAGGCATTTCCGTGCCAGTGATCAAGCATTTCGCGGGCCGGATTCCCTTGCTTGGCATCTGCCTGGGGCATCAGGGTATCGGTCAGGCCTTCGGTGGCGATGTCATCCGTGCCCGCAAGGTCATGCATGGCAAGCTGTCGCCCATCCATCATGCCGACAAGGGCGTGTTCAAGGGCTTGAGCAATCCGTTCACGGCCACGCGTTACCATTCGCTGGTGATCGATCGCCGCACCTTGCCGGAATGTCTCGAGATCACGGCGTGGACCGTCGATGACGAGGGCAACATGGACGAGATCATGGGCGTGCGCCATCGCACGCTCGCGGTGGAAGGCGTGCAGTTCCACCCGGAGTCCATCCTGAGCGAACATGGCCATCAACTTTTGAAGAATTTCCTCGACGCGCCGGCGCGTTGAGACGGGATCAGGACACGGGACTCCATGGACATCAAGACCGCGATACGCCAGCTGACGCTGGGGCAGGACCTGCAGACAGACGACATGACGGCGCTGATGCGCGGCATCATGAGCGGGCAGATGACGGACGCACAGATTGCGGCCTTTCTCGTGGCCTTGCAGCTCAAGGGCGTGGTGGTCTCCGAGCTGCTTGGCGCCGTCACCGTGATGCGCGAGCTGGTCACGCGCGTGGATGTGCCGGACAAGCGACACCTGGTGGATACCTGTGGGACCGGTGGTTCTGGAACGGACACATTCAATATTTCCACAGCTGCGGCAATGGTCGCTGCCTGTGCCGGGGCCCGAGTCGCCAAGCACGGCAATCGCGGCGCCACCAGCAAGAGTGGCAGTGCGGATCTGCTGGAAGCTGCCGGGGTGAAACTGACGCTCGACCCCGCGGGAGTTGGCCGTTGCATCGAGACGCTTGGTGTTGGCTTCATGTTCGCGCCCGGCCATCACAGTGCCATGAAGCATGTGATCGGCCCGCGTCGCGAGATCGGCGTGCGCACCATCTTCAATCTGCTGGGGCCACTGACCAATCCGGCGTCGGCACCCAACCAGGTGCTGGGTGTCTATGCCGCGTCGTGGATCCCGGTGATGCTGGAGGTGCTCAAGGCGCTGGGCAGCGAGCATGTGCTGATCGTGGCGGCCGAGGACGGTCTCGATGAGATCAGCATCAGCGCCCCGACGCAGGTGGGCGAGTTGCACCATGGCACCATCCGCCATTACACCATCAAGCCGGAGGACTTCGGCATGGCCCGTCGCAACGGTTTCGCCATGCTGCAGATCGCCACGCCGCAGGAAAGTCTGGCCCTGGTGCGTGCGGCATTGACCGGCAGCAACGAGGCAGCGGCGGACATCGTGGCGCTGAACGCCGGTGCCGCCATCTATGCCGCCAATGTGGTGGAAGACCTGGCAGCCGGGGTGAGCCGCGCCCGCGAGATCATTCGCAGCGGAGCAGCGCTGGCCAAACTGGACGCCCTGGCGGCCTTCACGCAGAGCCTCTAGCGCAGGGATAGACGACATGGCCAATACCACCATTCTGGAAGACATCCTGGCGCAGAAGCGCCGTGAGATCACACGCGACAGTGCCGAGCGCAGCCTGCACGAACTGGAACGCGCCGCGCTTGCCCATGCGGACAGGCGGCCTTTCATGGCGGCACTGCGCCAGCGCATTGCCGCGCACAAGCCGGCGGTGATTGCCGAAATCAAGAAGGCCTCGCCCAGCAAGGGCTTGATCCGTGCTGACTTCGATCCTGCGGGCTTCGCTCGACAGTACGCCCAGGCAGGGGCCACGTGTCTTTCCGTGCTGACGGACCGTGAATTCTTTCAAGGGGCCAACGAGTATCTGCAGCAGGCAAGAGCCGCCTGCAGCCTGCCGGTGATCCGCAAGGATTTCATGATCGATCGGTATCAGATCGCCGAGGCCGCAGCCTTGGGTGCAGACTGTGTCCTGCTGATCGTCGCCGCACTCACGCCGGCCAGCCTGCGCGATCTTGCCGACTATGCGCGTCAGATCGGAATCGACACCCTGGTGGAAGTGCATGACGCCACCGAGCTCGATATCGCGCTGGAAGCGGGATTTGACCTCATCGGGGTCAACAATCGCAATCTCCACACCTTCGAGACCAGCCTGGAGGTGACCTACACGCTGGCGTCCCGTATGCCGGCGGGCACCCTGCTCATCACCGAAAGCGGCATCAACACCCCTGCGGACGTCGATGCCATGATTGCGCGCGGCATCTATGGCTTCCTGATCGGGGAAGCCTTCATGCGCGCACCGCAGCCAGGCGCTCGCCTGCAGGAGATGTTTGCCGCCCATGCCTGACACCTTGCCTCCGGTTCCCCCGAAGAAGAAAGGCCTCGCCCGGCTGCTGGCGGCGGCAGGCTATTCCATCGCAGGTTTACGCAGTGCCTTTGCCTCGGAAGAGGCCTTCCGGCTCGAAGTCTTCACCTTGTGCCTTGCCGTCCCTCTGGCGCTCTGGCTGGGGGAGAGCACCGTGGAGCGTCTGCTGCTGATCGGCAGCGTCCTGCTGCTGCTTATCGTGGAACTGCTCAACACGGCAGTGGAAGCCGTCGTCAATCGCGTGGGGCTGGAATTCCATGAGTTGTCCCGGCAGGCCAAGGACATCGGCTCCGCTGCCGTGTTCATCTGCATGGGGCTGGTGGCCATGGTCTGGGTCGCTCTGCTGATTTAATTTCCTTCCCGTGGGTAAACCTCGCGTGCAATGCGCCGATACACTCAGGCAAGACCCTGAGTTTTCGAGTGTGCCATGGCGTTCGCCAGTTTCTACATGATCGTGTTTCTCCTGCTGCTGATGGTCGGCTCGGTCGTCTTTGCCCGCTATGCGCAGGAGCGACAGGAGAATGATGTGATTCGCCTGTACCGACTGGCGGCACTCGATCGCCGACGCAACGAGACGCGCACCGTGATCCGCGCGCTCCAGGAGGTGGACGATCATCCGGAAACCTTGCGCATCCTCAATCAGGCGCTCAAGACGGATCTGCTGCGCATCCAGAAGCTGGATCCGGGGCGGGCGGACATCGAACAGGAAATCCGCCAGGCCAGCGCCGCTCCCGCAGCGGAAAACAAGAGCGAGAAACCCGGTGGCGACGCGCGCTCCGTGAAGTCGGACAAGCGCACGAGTCTCAGCCATGAACGTGATGTGCAGCGCGTGCGGCAGCAGATTGTCGAGGCCATGGCGATCATCCGGCGGCTCTATCAGGCCAATCAGGTGAAGGCGGACCAGCTGGAATCCACGGCGCGGCATCTGGGGACGCTCAGCGTGGTCGTGGCCGTGAACTCGGCCATTCACATGGCGGAGCAGGCGCTCACGGCGGAGCAGTTCGGCAAGGTGCCGGGTCTGCTGCGATTGGCGGAAGGCTATCTCGCAAGCGGGCCGGTGCAGGGGCGGGAAAAGGCCGAGAAGCTCGAGCAGATACGCAAACTGAGGGAGTCGCTGGAGCGCTCGCGCAGCGCTGGCGGCATGCGTTTCGCCACCGACTAGTGGCTGCGACGAGAGGGCTTCAGCGCGTGCCGAAGACGACGATGGTCTTGCCCTTGACGTTGATGAGGTCCTGCTCTTCCAGCGTCTTCAGCACGCGGCCGGCCATTTCTCGTGAACAATTCACCAGGCGCCCGAGTTCCTGCCGCGTGATCTCGATCTGCATGCCGTCAGGATGCGTCATGGCATCCGGTTCCTTGCTCAGTTCGATCAGCGTGCGGGCAATGCGTCCTGTCACATCATAAAACGCCAGATCTCCCACCTTGCGCGTGGTATTGCGCAGGCGGTGTGCCATCTGCTTGCCTATCGTGAAGACGATCTCAGGATGGGTACGAATGCAATTGTTGAAGTTCGCATAGCTGATTTCCGCGATTTCGCAGGCCGTGCGTGCGCGGCACCAGGCACTGCGCGATTCCTTCTGTTCGAACAGTCCCATCTCGCCGAAGAAGTCGCCCGGGTTCAGATAGGCGATCACCACTTCCCTGCCATCGTCGTCTTCCAGCACCACAGATACGGAACCTTCGATGATGTAATAAAGCGTGTTGCAGGTGTCGCCTTCGTAGATGATGGTGCTGCGATTGTGATAGCGGCGTCGATGACAATTCGTCAGGAAATTCTCCAGATCCTTGATGTGTGGCGTAATGGCCATGAGAGCCATGCTGTCAATCTCCTCGACGGGCAACTCGGTCCCGCAGGACTGCGGGGGCTGATGAGCGTGGCAGATGCATACCACAGTCTTGGTAGCGTGTGAATGACTGGACAGTTCGTCGCGGCCAGTGCCCTGTGGTACTCTGCATGCCTTTCGCGAGGCAGCAAGACTTTGTTGTGCGAACCCTACGAAACCAATGAGAGACGACGATGAAAGCAACTGTGCGCTGGGTGGATGATGTGATGTTTCTGGGCGAATCAGGCAGTGGACATGCTGTGCTGATGGATGGACCGGAAACCAGCGGGGGTCGCAACGTCGGCTTCCGCCCGATGGAATTGCTCCTGGTGGGCGTGGGTGGATGTTCATCCTACGATGTGGTCACAATTCTGAAGAAGGCACGACAGAATGTGACCTCTTGCGTCACGGAACTCACGGCCGAGCGCGCCGATGCGATTCCGGCCGTGTTCGAGAAAATCAATCTGCATTTTCGTGTCAGCGGCAAGGATCTGAGTGAAAAGCAGGTGGAAAAGGCGGTGGCGATGTCTGCGGAGAAATACTGCTCGGCCACCATCATGCTCGGCCGTGGTGGTGTGCAGGTGACACACGATTTCGAGATTGTGCCGGAGTAGGACTCAGACGCGGTAGGCCAGGCCTTTCATCACCTTGGCCATCAGGCCCATGGCGAGCTTGACCGGTGGTGGCAGAGGCGCGCCACCCGCGTCTCTGGCGGTCTCTCCGTGGATGCGCTCATCGACCAGCATCTGTTCCAGCACGGCACGGCTGCGCAGGTCATTTCGTGGCAATTGTTCCAGATGTTCCTGCAGATGAACGCCCACCTGTTGTTCCGTCTCGGCCACGAAACCTAGACTCCACTTGTCTCCTGCCAGACCGGCGGCGGCGCCTATCCCAAAGGACAGTGCGTACCACGCCGGGTTCAGCAGGCTGGGTCGACTGTCGAGTTCCTGCAGGCGCTGTTCGCACCAGACCAGATGATCCACTTCTTCCCGCGCGGCATGCTCCATGGACTGACGGATATCCGGCAGTCGTGCCGTCAGCGCCTGGCCTTGATAAAGCGCCTGAGCGCACACTTCACCGGTGTGATTGATCCGCATGAGTCCTGCGACATCGCGGCGTTCGGACTCGGTCAGCTCGGGCTCGTCGAGCGGCTGCGCTGGCGAGGGGCGTTGCGCGGCGCTGGCGCCAGGCACCAGGGTACGCAGTGCCTGATCGAACTGTTGAATCAGCAGGTCGATATCCAGAGTCGAACGCTGTGCGGAGTCAGTCATGTTCCCTCGCTATGGCGCGATAGGCGATGTCGCGCCTGAAAAACATCTTGTTCCAGTGTACGGTGCTGGCGAGTTCGTAGGCAACGCGCTGCGCATCGGTCACGGACCTGCCGAGCGCCGTGGCACAAAGCACTCGACCGCCATTGCTGACGACATCCGTGCCGCGCAATGCAGTACCAGCATGGAATATCTTGCGATCGGGCAGGCTGTCTGCATTCAGGCCTCGGATGATGTCACCCTTCGCATAGGCATCCGGATAGCCGCCGCTGGCAAGGACTACGCCGACCGCAGGCCGCGCGTCCCAGTCTGCTGTCAACTGGTCGAGTCTGCCATCCAGAGCGGCATTGCACAGTTCGATCAGGTCCGATTGCAGACGCATCATCACCGGCTGAGCTTCCGGGTCGCCGAAGCGGCAATTGAATTCGATGACATTGACGTCGCCCCCATTGGAAATCATCAGCCCGGCATAGAGAAACCCGGTGTAGGGGTTGCCGTCGGCACGCATACCGTTGACGGTGGGGAAAATGATCTCCCGCATGACCTTGTCGTGAATCTGCGGGGTCACCACCGGGGCCGGCGAGTAGGCGCCCATGCCACCGGTGTTCGGCCCCTTGTCGCCGTCATCGCGAGCCTTGTGATCCTGTGAAGTGGCGAAGGGCAGCACGTGCTCGCCGTCGACCATCACGATGAAGCTGGCTTCCTCGCCGCGCAGGAACTGCTCGATCACCACGCGATGGCCGGCGTCGCCGAATTTGTTGCCACCCAGCATGTCTCTCAGCGTGGTTTCCGCTTCTTCCATCGTTTGAGGGATGATCACGCCCTTGCCCGCAGCCAGACCATCGGCCTTGATGACGATGGGCACCCCTTGCTCGTGTACATAGGCGATCGCTGCATTGATGTCGGTGAAATTGCGATATCTGGCTGTGGGAATGCCGTGGCGGTGCAGGAAGTCCTTCGTGAAAGCCTTGGAGCCTTCGAGTTGTGCGGCATTGCGGCTCGGGCCGAAGCAGCGCTGGCCGTGTTCCCGAAAGTAGTCGACCACGCCGGCCACCAGAGGGGCTTCGGGACCCACGATTGTCAAGCCGACATCCTGAGCCCGGGCGAATGCCAGAAGGGCCGGGAAGTCCAGCGTGCCGATCGGCACGTTCTCGACGCCAGCTTCCGTGGCGGTGCCGGCATTGCCGGGAGCCACAAACACCTTGCCGGCCCGCGGTGACTGCCGCACGCGCCATGCCAGTGCATGTTCCCGGCCGCCATTGCCAATGATCAATACATTCATGCTGTTACCTGCACATGCTGGGGGGTATGCGTCGCTCGATGCCGCACTCAATGGCGGAAGTGACGCACCCCGGTGAATACCATTGCCATGCCGGCTTCGTCGGCTGCGGCGATGACCTCTTCGTCGCGCATGGAGCCACCCGGCTGAATCACGGCGCGAATGCCTGCCTTCGCGGCAGCATCGATGCCATCGCGGAACGGGAAGAAGGCGTCGGAGGCCATGACGGAGCCGGCGACTTCGAGCCCTTCATCGGCGGCCTTGATGCCCGCGATGCGTGCACTGTAAACGCGGCTCATCTGCCCGGCACCAATGCCGATGGTCTGATTGTTGCGGCAGTAGACAATGGCATTCGACTTCACGAAGGTCGCGACTTTCCAGGCGAACAGCAGGTCTGCAAGTTCCTGTTCGTTCGGCTTGCGCTTGCTGACAAGCTTCAGATCCGACGCACTGAGTTGGTGAATGTCTCTGTCCTGCACAAGCAGGCCGCCATTGACGCGCTTGTAGTCGAGTGCCGGCAAGGGCTGGGCATGCCACTGTCCGCAGCTGAGCACGCGCACATTCTGCTTGGTGGCGAGCACTGGCATGGCATCGGTCGCAATGGAAGGCGCGATGATGACCTCGGTGAACTGGCGCGAAATGATGGCCTGCGCAGTGGCTGCATCAAGTTCCCTGTTGAAGGCGATGATGCCACCGAAGGCCGATGTCGGGTCGGTCTGGAAGGCGAGTTCGTAGGCGCGTGTGATGGTCTCCGCCACTGCCACACCACAAGGATTCGCGTGCTTGACGATCACGCAAGCCGGTGCGCTGAAGGACTTGACGCACTCCAGGGCCGCATCGGTGTCGGCGATATTGTTGTACGACAGTTCCTTGCCCTGCATTTGCACTGCGGTGCTGACACTGGCCTCACCTGGATTCCTCTCCACATAGAAGGCCGACTTTTGATGCGGATTCTCGCCGTAACGCATGTCCTGGCGCTTGATGAACTGCGTCGAAAAAGTGCGTGGGAATGTGGCGGGGAGTGATTCGTCCGTGGTGTTTGCCGGGACGAGTCTGCCAAGGTAGTTCGCGATTGCGGCATCGTAAGCCGCGGTGTGTTCGTATGTGCGCACGGCGAGATCAAAGCGGGTGCCGGCACTGAGTGCACCACCGTTCTCACGCATTTCCTTCAAGGCTCGCTCATAGTCCGCCGGGTTGACGATGACACCCACCCAGGCGTGATTCTTGGCAGCGGCTCGCAGCATGGTCGGGCCACCGATGTCGATGTTCTCGATGGCGTCGGCCAGCGAGCAGTCCGGCCTGGCCACAGTCGCTTCGAAAGGGTAGAGGTTCACGACCACCAGATCGATCGTCGGTATCTCGTGCTCATGCAGAACGTCCTGGTCGATGTCGCGGCGAGCGAGAATGCCACCGTGCACTTTGGGATGAAGTGTCTTGACCCGGCCATCCATCATTTCAGGAAATCCGGTGTAGTCCGCGATCTCGATAGCCGGAATGTTCTCGGCCCTCAGCAGTTTGTAGGTACCCCCGGTGGAGAGAATCTCGACGCCGAGGCTGTGCAGGGATTTCGCAAATGAGACGATGCCGGTTTTGTCCGACACGCTGATCAGCGCGCGCCGGACTACGGCAGAATTGGGTATGGACATAGTAGGGAAGGTCTTTCGCAAGTGGACGGGACTCGAGAGTCCGTGCGTTCTTTCCCGTCGAAATTAACCGCTGACCGGGCTCCAGTTACAACATTCCGTGTTGTTTCAGCTTCTTGCG